>JAUVUS010000434.1 GCA_030600865.1 Bacteroidales bacterium
CCGGCCTTTTTCCAATAATATCACCCAATTCTTTTTGAGACATATTATTGTTTAAACGGATAGATTTTAATCTTTTGCCTAATTCTTCAAGAATTTGCTGTTCCGTTAAGCTGTACCATGGATGAAAATTTATCATATCTTAAATTTTATTGTGCAAATATACAATATATTTGACATATCATCAATAAATTGTGTAAAAACACATATTTTTTAATAAAGAATATTTAATGATAAGCAAGGAGCGAGTGAAAAGAAAGCTAGCCAATGATAGGCGGAAATATAATCTTTGCAGGAAAATTCCAAAATTAGCTTTGCTGAACCTTTCAGGGTTCAAAACATAATATACAAAACAGTTTGATAATTTGGAATTTAGAAGATTATTTTTCTTTGACCTTCTCATTAAAAAAAGTCACAACTTTATCAAGCATTGCATCAATTCCCTTTTGAAGGTGTTTGCCAACCATCATCTTCATCATAGGATTTAAATTAGCATCTAAGGTTAATTTGATTGCCGTTGTATTTTCGGAATTTTCAATTGGTTTTAATTGTATCCAAAAGAAGAAACTAAAAGGTGATTTCCCATCACTTGTAATCTTAATAAGTTTATTAGGTTCTTTTTGAATGATCTTTAATCCGGTCTGTCCAACTCCCTCAATATTAAATTTGCAAGTATCTTTAGTCGCTTCAAAATCTTTTACTTTATCAGAAGGTATCACTGATTTTAAGTTATTGAAATCTGTAAGGAGATTATAAATCAGTTCATCCGATTTATTAATCTTACCAATCTTGCTAGTATATTTACCCATTATAATTTATAGTTTCTAATTCGTTTATTCCCCCCATTTTTCAGGATCGAGCCTCCAATTTTTAAGTGTTTCCACATCTGACTCTTTTACGTACTTTGATTCTAATGCAGTTTTTATTAAAACATCATAATTACTTAAAGTATGCAAATTAAGCTTTGCCTCCTTAAAATTTTGCTCAGAAATCTTAAACCCATAATTGAAAATTGCAGCCATCCCTATAACCTCAACATTAGCATCTCTTAATAACTCAACAGCTTTTAAACTGCTTTTTCCTGTTGAAATTAAATCTTCAATAACAACAACTTTTTTGCCTGCCGGAATTTCACCTTCGATCATGTTACCCAAACCATGTTCTTTGGGTTTTGGACGCACATATATAAAAGGTAAATTCATTGCTTCAGCTACTAAAACGCCAATTGCTATTGCACCTGTTGCAACACCCGCAATAACATCCGGTGTTCCATATTTTTCTTTAATTATTTTTATAAATCCGTTTCTGATTTCATCTCTGATTTCAGGATATGACAATGTTTTTCTGTTATCGCAATAAATAGGTGATTTCCAGCCCGAAGCCCAGGTAAAAGGATTTGCAGGTTGCAACTTTATTGCCTTAATTTGTAATAGTGATTGAGCAATTTTTTTCTCTAAATTTTCCATACCACAAATGTATAAAGTTTTTTACAAGGATCGAACAGTTTTTTTTGCTGAAAATGATCATAATTGTGTTGAGAATAACAGCACTAAGATTCATTACTTTAAGAATAAAAAGCAACTAAAAACAGCTTTGAATATTTTCTTAAATAATTCTGAATTAAACAGTTTATATATTGTTTATAAAGATATTGATCATGCTTTTAAGAAATTCACCAAATTATACAAGCTTATCGAAGCAGCCGGAGGATTGGTGAAAGGTGATAATGATACCATTTTAGTAATTTATCGACGAGGTAAATGGGATTTACCAAAAGGTAAATTAGAAAAAAATGAACTGCCGGAAATCGGAGCCACGAGAGAAGTTGAAGAAGAATGCGGAATAGGAAATCTCGAAATATTAAAACTTCTTGAAATTACCTATCATACGTATATATTAAATGGGAAAGATATTCTGAAACGAACATTCTGGTACAAAATGCTTCATAAGGGAAGCCAGGAACCCAAACCACAAATAGAAGAAGATATTACGGAAGCTAAATGGATAAAAACTGATAATCTTGATGAAATTATAAATAATACTTTTCCTTCAATAATTGAGGTTTTGAAAAAAGGAAAGGTAATATAGTTTAATAGTTTTGAGTTTCAAATATCTCCATTCGCTCTCATTTTCTGAAATATTACAAACTCGGCATTTTGATCCGGTGATGGAGCTGGTGAAATTGCAAGTTTACCTTCTTTATCAATAAAATAATATGTTGGAAAAGCTCTAATGTCATAATCTTTAAATACATCGGGTTGATTACCATAGTACAAAAATTTGAATGGATATCCTTTCATCTTAACAAACCGCTTCATTTGAGAAAGACTTTCATCCATACAAATCACAATTATTTCAAAATGATCTTTATGATTTTCATAAAGTTTTTCGAGCATTCCAAACTCTTTAATACAAGCATAACTAATCGTTGTACAAAAACTTAAATAAATATACTTTCCTTTATAAGAATCTAAAGAAATCAAATTGCTGTCCAAATCGTGCAATTCAAAAACAGGCGGTTCATATCCAACCATAAGTTTAGTAACCTTTTCACGAATATTTTTAGCAATTAATTTGTGCTCATTTATCTTAGTTTGGATTTCAAGCGAGTCAAGTACAGTTAACATTGCCGATCGGGAAAACTTGTCGTTATAGAATTCATCGTGTAAGCATTTTAAGATTACAAGTTCTTTTAATGTATCATTTGTTAAAACCGAATTCTGACCTAAAGTTCGCTTTAAGGATTTTATGCTTTTTAATTTGCCGACATCATTGTATATCTGTTTTCCTGTTTCAGTTCTTCCAAAATATAAAAAATACTCATCGTAAACCTGGTTAAA
>JAUVUS010000338.1 GCA_030600865.1 Bacteroidales bacterium
AATCCAACAGAAGGAGATATTATTGTTAATGACAAAAATATTAAAGAGTTTAGCTCATCAAAATTAATCGATTTCAGATTAAGGAATATAGGTTTTGTTTTTCAGGCTTATAATTTAATCCCGGTTTTAACTGCAAAGGAAAATGTTGAGTTTATTATGGAGTTACAAGGTAAAAAACGAGCAGAAAGAAGCGAGCGTGCAATGGAATTATTATCAGCCGTGGGAATAGCTGACAGAGCAAACAGCCGGCCCTCGAAATTATCGGGCGGACAACAACAAAGGGTTGCTGTTGCAAGAGCATTGGCTTCTAAACCTAAGTTTATTTTAGCAGATGAACCTACTGCAAACTTGGATTCTAAATCAACAGAAACATTACTTGACATAATGGAAACACTTAATAAAGAAGAGAATATAACTTTTATATTTTCAACACACGATCAGCGAGTTGTAAACAAAGCTCGTAGAGTTATTACTATTGAAGACGGTCGTGTGGTTTCTGATGAAAGAAGAGATTAAATGAAAGATGCAGGATACAAGATACAAGACAAAATAAGAGAAATAGAATTAAAGATATAACAACAGATTAAAAATATAAACTATGAATTATCGTGATTTAGAAATATATAAATTAGCTTTTAGGTTGGCTATTGAAGTACATAATTTAACATTAAAACTTCCAAAGTTTGAATTATATGAAGAAGGAAGCCAAATTCGAAGATCATCAAAATCAGTTGGCGCCAATATAGTTGAAGGTTATGGAAAACGTACTTATAAAAATGATTTTCTAAGATCTTTAACTATTTCACATGCAGAATGCGATGAAACCATTTATCATCTTGATATTCTATTTGCAACTAAATCATTAAACGATAAAGAAAAATATGAATATTTACATTCTGAATATATCAAACTAAGCAAAATGATTTACAATTTCTCACAATCAGTATTAAAGAAACATATATCAGGCAAATAATCCCGTTTTATGAATCCTGTATCTTACATCCTGTATCCTGATAAAATCTCTTAAAATGAAAAAAACAACAATATATATTCTACTATTCTTTTTTGCTCTAAACGCTAAAAGTCAGGAATCCATTTTCTCAAGCATGACACTAAATGGTTATGTTAAATACATGAATACAGTTATTTTTAATGACATTGATTCTGTTTGGGCTGTAGATAATTTGATTCATAATCGAATTAATTATCGTTGGTATATAAATGACAATTTTACATTTGCTGCTGACATGCGAAATCGGTTAATGTATGGCGATATTGTGAAGGCTACACCGGACTATGATTCAATAGTTGCTATTGACAATGGATATATGAATTTTTTAACTAACAATATATACTCAAATCAATCATCCATACTCACAACAACTTTCGACAGATTATATCTGGAATATAACAGCAACAACTGGGTTGTAACCCTGGGCCGACAGAGAATTAACTGGGGACAAGCTTTTGCATGGAATCCAAATGACATTTTTAATTCATATTCATTTTATGATTTTGATTATGAAGAACGCCCCGGAAGTGATGCTTTAAGAATTCAGTACTATCCAAGCTATACTTCTGTTGCCGATGTTGCTGTTAAAATAGATAAAGACAATAATATAACCGCTGCCGGATTATATCGGTTTAATAAATGGAGTTATGACATTCAATTTCTTGGTGGAATAATGGATACAACTGATTATGTAATCGGAACCGGTTGGTCAGGAAGTATAAAAGATTTTGGTTTTAACGGCGAAATAAGTTATTTCCACCCACAGGAGAATTTTTCAGATTCTTTAGGAATAGTAATTACATCAATTGGATTAAACTATATGTTTGGTAATTCATTAAATGTTTCTATTGAAGGTAATTACAATGGATATTTCGATAAACTAAACCTTAATAGTTTTAGCGATTTTTATTTTATGCCACTTTCAGTAAAAGCAACATCATATAGTAAATTTTCTTGGTTTGGACAAATCTCTTATCCTATTCATCCTTTGTTAAATGGAACCATAGCTGCAATGTACTTCCCGTCGTTAGGACACGGCTATTTCCTAATGCCATCACTAGCATATTCTGTTAGCAATAATTTTGAATTTGCTTTATATGGTCAACGATTCGAAGGTAAATTTGGCGGGCAATACGATAAAATGACAATGTTGTTTTTAAGGTTTAGATATAGTTTTTAAACTATACCTCTTTAAGCCAGCTTAAAGCAGCTTCTTTAGTTGAAAAAATATTGAATTTATAATTTCCTATTTTATTTAGCCGTTTGTATAGCATCCCCAGCGCCATTTCCATTGGACCAGAAATAACAAATGCATCATAGATGAATTCCTTTTGAGTCAAGGTTATTCTGTTCTCTTCCAAAAATTGTACTAATTCTTTCGGCTTAACCTTCCTTGCAAATTTACCATTAGATGCATCTGAAAAAATCTTTAGCCTTTTTGGAAGTGTTTTGTCTTCTCTAACTGAGATTATATAATCTTTAAGATCACTAATGGCAACTTTCCCCTCAAATATTGTTTCGAGCATACCTGTCTCATTATTATATCTGGATGATATCATATTAAAACAAATTTCTAATTTTATTAACAATATAATCCTCATCCAAATCATTAATACATTTAAAGTGCTTTTTGGGACATTTGGTGAACCCTATTTTTGTGCAAGGGCGGCATTTTAAATCTTTTATTTCCATAATTTCCGAATCCTGATGTGGCATATACGGATACATACCAAATTCAGGAATTGTATTTCCCCAAACTGAAATAATCTTTTTCTTAAACGCACTGGCAACGTGCATTAAACCTGTGTCTGGCGTAAGTATTACTTTAGCCTGTTTAACTAAGGATGCCGACTGATTTATATTGAAGTTTCCACAAGTATTGTATATATTCTTTCCAATTATATTTTTAATTTCTTCTCCCTCTTCTTTATTATCTGGCCCGCCTAATAAAAGAATTGGTTTATCAATTTGTGTGCAAATCGAAATTATTTTTTCTTTCGTAAGTTTTTTTGTGTTATGATAAGCTCCTATAACAACCCCAACATAACCATCTTTCAGATTTTCAGAAATTGATTTTACATCAACCTCATCATTTTTTGGTATAAAATAATCCAGCCCTTTTTGGTCATTTTTTACATTAAAAACTTTTAAGGTATCAATATATCGATCAACGATGTGAATATCCGGTAATTTGTTTATTTTTAAATTTACCAGCAACCACTTTTCTTTGTTCAGTTTATCAAATGAAAAGGAAATTATTTTAAGTTGATTTTTAAACCGTGCTGTTCTTATGTTTCTGTGTAGATCAATTACATAGTCGAAATGCTCGTACTTCAGTTCATGAATCGTATCTTTAAATGAGCTTTTTAAGGTATGTACTTTATCAACATAAGGGTTGTTTTCTATAATTGACTTGAACTGAGGCTTTGTTAAGTAATGTATTTCAGCATCTTCAACTTGCTGTTTTAAATTCCTAACTACCGGAGTAGTAAGAACAATATCGCCAATTGAGCTGAATCGGATAATTAAGAATTTTATTTTATTCATTAAGTATAAAGTGTCAAGTGAGTGAGTGTCAATTTATCAATGCCTAAATAAGATTGATAGTTATTATTTATTCTGATTTTTTTTACGATGAATACGAGGGGTCAGTAAAAACTGTTCAATAATATAACTATTAGCTCATGCTTTTCAAACTCTTCTCACCTTCTCCTTCTTTATTTTGCTGAAAAACATTGTTAATGCAAGCCAATATTCGTTACTGTTTGGATTGCTTTTCCATAATGATTTTGCGCCGTGTTCTCCGCCATTTTTAGGTGCAAAAATCGTTTTGTTTGAAGAAGGTACGTCACTTAACAATTTAACAAC
>JAUVUS010000393.1 GCA_030600865.1 Bacteroidales bacterium
AATTAATGAAAATCTTGATTATGTTCCGACAGGAGTTTATATATGCCGATTAACAGGTAAACAATTTATTTCACAAAAATTAGTCAGTATAAAAAATTAATCAGGAATGAATGCAAAATTAACATACTGCCAACAATGTATATAAAAAATAGGCGAGATAGTAGTAATATCAAGGACTGTAGCCCGTTTCAACTTTCATGTAACTTGACAGGAATGAAGCCCGCAATCGGCTACTATTCTTATACTAACCGTTGGCGTTCATTGATAGAAAACTCAGAAGTAATAAATAGTTTAATAATTATATTAAATAATAGAAAATGAAAAAAACAATTTTAGCTTTAAGCCTGATTGCAGTATTTACATTGTTTAGCTGTAATCAAAAACAAGAAACCTTAACACCAGAGCAAGCCAAAGAAATTACTGAAGAAGCATACATTTATGCTGCTCCTATGATTGATCATTATAAAATGATGTTTGCAATGGTTTTTTATAAAGAATCAGGAGCCTATGAAGGACCTTTTAATATTTTGAGAAACAAATCTACATTGTTAGGCCCCGAGTATACTACTATTGTACGACCTAATAATGATACATTTTATTCAATGGCTTGGCTTAATTTAACAGGAGAGCCTATGATTTTAAAAGTTCCTGCAATTACAGATAATCGATATTATTCTTTTCAAATAATAGACAAATACACACATAATATTGCATATATTGGAACACGAAGTACAGGTTTTGATGCAGGCGTATATATGATTGTAGGCCCTGATTGGAAAGGCGAAAAACCAGAAGGTATTAACGAAATTATCGTAGCAGAATGTAATTATTTAATGGCATTAGGTCGGACTCAAGTTTCAGGTCCGCAGGATGTTGAAGATGCAAAAGCCGTTCAGTCAGGTTATCAGCTCCAATCACTAAGTGAATTTTTAGGAACAGAAACTACAACACAAGCCAAAAATCCTGACTTTCCACCTTATAACCCAGAAAAAGCAAAAAGTATTGAATTTATTAGTTACCTGAATGCATTAATGGCTGACGGTGGAATTCATAATAGTGAGAAAGAATTATTTAAAAAGTTTGCAAAAATAGGTATTATACCAGGTGGCTCATTTAATCCTAATGAATTAGATGCTGATATTAAAAAGGCAATGGAAGAGGGCATTGCATTGGCACAAACCAAAATAAAAAATACTAAGCTTGGTGAAGTCAAAAATAATTGGGATTTAACAATGGGTGCTTTTGGAGACAGAAATGAGATGCAAGGTAAATACTTAATACGTGCGGCGGCGGCTTATATAGGCTTGTGGGGAAATACATTGGAAGAAGCTTATTATCCTGGTACAACTATAGATATAGATGATGATGCTTTGGATGGCTCAAAAAATAATTATGTGCTCCATTTTGATGCGGATAAATTACCTCCGGTAAAAGCTTTCTGGTCGCTATCTATGTATAAATTGCCTGAACAACTATTTATTGAAAATGAAATCAATCGGTTTGTAATTAGTAGTGCTACTGAAGGGTTAAAATACAATGAGGATGGTTCGTTAGATGTATATATTCAAAAGGAAAATCCGGGAGCAGATAAAGTTTCGAACTGGTTGCCTGCTCATGACGGAACATTCTCATTACAGGCAAGGATGTATTGGCCAGAACCCAAAGCACTTAATCCGTTGTATGTATTACCGGCAATACAAAAACTTAAATAATTAAAGGAGAGATAAAATGAAAAAAACAATTTTAGGTTTAACCTTGATTTCAGTATTTATCTTACATAGCTGTAATCAAACTCCTAAGAAAACAACCGAAACAACAACCGAGCCTGTAATAGAAGGTTTAGGTTTAACCGAAAAAGAAGTAATTGACAGTTGGGTTTATTCCCTTGCCCGCTACCTTGTAATCCGTCAGGAGCATATTGATATGGCCGAAGAAGGTGTAGATTACAACGTAATCAAGTACAACGAACTGGGTAAAGCCGAATTTGTAAACCCAAATTTGGATGTAGCTTATTTAGAAGCATGGTTTGCAGTAGATGAAAACACCCCCGTAATTTTGGAAGTACCAAAAGTTGAAGGCCGATACTATACTGCTCAAATAGTTGACGAATGGGCTGAGATACTTTATAACATCAATGAGCGAAACTATCCCGAACATTCATTTGGAAAGTTTGCATTGTGCTTAAAAGGTTCTAATCCTGAAATACCAGAAGGTGCATTACGGATCGACCTTCCTTCAAAAAAAGCCAAAATGCTTGCCCGTGTTGAGCGCCAGGGCGATGATGCTGGAGCCCTTGCTTTGCAAAAAGCATTTAAGATTATTAAAACAGGCGAGCCTGTTATTGAACCTGCCATTACTATTCCTATGTTTACAAACAAAGAAATAATCACTGTCGATGTTTTTAGCAAACCAATGCTGGAAAAAGTATTGCAAAGTGCCCCCGATGCGGTTTCTAATTCTGACGAATTACAGAAAAATGTTTTTACTATTGCCGATTTTATTGAAAATGAAGAAGCGAATAAACAGTTAATTGATGCCATAATTAAGAAAAAAGGCATACCGCTGTTTTTAAAACATGTAAGAGAGGCAGGAGATAATCGGGGAGGTTGGAGTTCTACAAGGGAATATGAGAAGTTTGGTGATGATTATTGGTCTCGTTCAGGCGTTAATTATGCAGGCATTTGGTGGAACAGCTCATTAGAAAGTGTGTATTATATGGGCTTTATAGATAAGGATAAAACACCACTTCATGGAGATAATGTTTATATTATCCATTACACACCGGAAGAGTTACCGATGAACCATGTTAATGCTTATTGGTCGCTCACCATGCTAAGTTTGCCAGATTATCGTGTTGTACCTAATGACCTTGAAAGATATAATTTAAATAATATTTCAGAATTGAATTATGAAGAAGATGGCTCCCTAAAAATATATATTGCCTCAGAACTTCCTGATGGAGCACCGGAAAGCAACTGGTTACCTTCACCAAAAGGGAAAAACTTTGTTATGAACCACCGATTATATGTTCCAAAGAAAGATGTGATAAGTGGTGAATATTATGTACCTGCAATTCAGAAATTAGATTAATTATAAAAACAACTAAAAAAATGAAAAAATCAATTTTAGCTTTAAGCTTGATTACAGCATTTTTCTTATATAGCTGCAATCAACTAACAACATCTGAAACAACGAATTCAGACCCAAACAAAGTTCAAACCCGAATAGGAGAACTTGAGTTTACCCACGATTTTGAAAACGGTTACCC
>JAUVUS010000146.1 GCA_030600865.1 Bacteroidales bacterium
GTTTATATAAACAAAAAAATAGAGGCTCTATGGAAAACTTCAGCAGAATTTAAAGTCCCGGAATCAGTTTGTTTTTGTAAAAAACAAAATGCCATTTTTGTTTCAAACATAAACGGAAAACCTCTTGAAAAAGATAATAATGGGTTTATCTCTAAATTAACACATGATGGAAGTATTATAAAATTGGAATGGGTAAAAAGGCTTACATGCACCTAAAGGAATGGGTGTTTATAAAGAAAGACTTTTTGTGACAGATATTGATCGCATAGCCGAAATTGATATCAAAACGGAGCAAATAATAAGATTTTATGAAGTGTCTGATGCCAAATTTTTAAACGACATGGTTATTGATCCTTCCGGTATTATATATGTTTCTGATATGCAAACTAATACTATATATCAATTATATCATGGGATTGTAAAAAAGTGGCTTAGTTCTAATTCCGTAATAGGGCCAAATGGGCTTTGTATTTGGAAAGGTTCTTTATTTATCGGTACTCGTGAAAAAATTGTTAAAGTAGATTTACTAAATAAAACACTTAGTGATTACATTTTAAATACAGGCGGTATAGATGGGTTAGTTTGTTTTGAAAACAATCATCTGATATATTCTGATTGGAGTGGGAATGTTTATATGGCTTGTTTGGGCGAAGAAACTGAAAAATTATTAGATAGGGTTTACTGAAAAACTAGCACTGACTTATCCGTTTTTAAGAAATGGTTAAGATCAAATATTAGTTTTTCAAATCGTTTTGCAATAATTTTCTTGGATTTAATAAAAAGGGAAAATATTTTCTGTAATTGAATTATATTGAGCACGAATATTATACAACTTATCCATGATTCCGACGTATCTCTGCGTCTAGCTTGGATATTATTCATATTATATCCTCTTTTTGCCTGACCAAATTTACCTTCAACATGATTACGTTCATGGAACTCTCTTATCCGCTTTCTTCTTTGATAACAGGTTTCCTCTTTCCTATTTTTAGGACGACCAAGTGGTTTTGCCGTTATTCGTATATTATGTTCTTTTAGAAATTTTCTATTAGCAAGAGTAGCATATATTTGATCTACTAGTACCAGTTCAGGATAATGTCCATGCAATTGTTTGTATTGCTTAACTTGTTTAATAAGATCCGTTGATTCATTATAAGCATCCCAACTCAAGGTACCAATTCTGGAGAATCCATTTGATAAACTCAAACCTAATTTAGAACCAAACTCAACTTTAGCCTTCTGCTTTCCTCTTACAATAGGACGAACATGAGGCTGTGAAATACTTACTATACGGTCATTACATCTATTCTCACGTTTTACATGCATCTGACTTTGTTGGGCATATACATGTTGAATTACCCAATATTTTTTTAACACATCTCCTGTTAAAGGAAATTCTTTAAAATTATCAAGCATCTGATCAATACTTTTAATATTTCTATGCAAATATTGCAACTGATGCTTAATACATCGTCGAATATCTTTCTTTGACTTCTGCCTCTTTTTTGAAAGATTTAAATAATCCTTTCTGGCTACACGTCTATATGTGCGAGGTTTCTTATCTATGTCGGAATCTGTATGTAATTTATCAATTATTTTTTCGCTAATCTCGCGTGCTTGATTCAGTAAATCAGGATCTGTAGGATATTTAATTTCTTGATCTGCTACTGTTGCATCCAATTGAAGCTTCCCTTTGTTTCTAGGATTTCCATTTTCATCTTTATTCTTAGAATTATGTCGTTGATCTTTCTTCCCTTCTGAACATTGAATAACTTCCTGATTAAATTTATCAAAAACTTCAGCTGTCATTCGTTTCCGAATTGTTACAAAAAGAGAAGAATCAAAAACAGGCTTCTGCTGAAACTCTTTTAAACCAAGGAAATACTGCATATATGGATTTTCACTGATCGTATCAATTGTTTCATCATCACTTAACTTTTGCTTATGTTTAATTATCATGGCTCCAATAATTACTTGTGGAGACACTCCCGTTCGACCTATTGAAGAGTCCATAGACCTCATATAAATTGCAGCTAAAGCATCCCAAGGTACAGTTTGGCTTAATTTTACCCAACGATTATTTGATGATAAATTACATTCAAATGGTGTCTTAAATGCATCTATACTGATTTGAGAATGTGATGTGTATTTTATCATAAGTGCATGATTTTATGACTATAAGATAATAAAAATCTTGCAATTAAACAAATAAAATAAGCTGTAAAATATTGAATATATGATCGTTAAGTATTTTTCAGCAAACCCTAGATACAACGCCTTTAAAAATTAATGCTGCTGATATTGGATTTAATTATGAGAAAAAAATAATATATATACCTACTTTTTATGATAATAGGGTGATGGCATATAAAATAAAAGATTAATTTATTTTTATATAAAATCCCATTTTATGTGGGTGATCGTAAACAATTGTATTTCTATTAAATTTTCTAAGCATAAAAAGCGAGATAATATCTCCTCCGGCAGTCCATGAAAAGAAAATCCCAAACGAAAGATAAAGACTATTTCCTAGAATAATTCCTACAACAGATGGAATGATTCCCATAATAATCAGTGGCATTATCCCCCCCAGTCGATAATATTTTACTTTAAGAGGTTCTTTACAATGACAATAGGGTGTAATGCCATTTAAGCCAAACTTTATAGATTTAAATCCTTTTTTTGAAAATAATGCCCAGGTAATTCCATGCAATAATTCGTGAAAAATGATTCCAAAAATTAGAACATAAATAAAAAGCCTCATAAATTCTTTTCGACCAATTTCGAAAGTTTGAAAATCCCAAATAAGAATAAATGGAATTAAAAGAATAGCAGTAATAGGAATAATCATTATTAGTGAATAAAGATTGACTTTTCTTATACTTAAGGTGTATTCTTTTATATTTTCCGAATTTATTTCCATTTATAAAATTGAAATTTATTACAAGCTTAAACAAAAAACCCTAACAATTGTCAGGGTTCAATATAATGAATTTACAATTCTAATCCTCATTAATACCAATGGTACGTAAATCGAAATTTTTACCCAAATAAACACGACGCACTTGTTCATCTTCAGCGAGTTCTTTTGCGTTTCCTGCTTTAAGAATAGAGCCTTCGAAAAGCAAATAAGCACGGTCGGTTATTGATAATGTTTCGTGAACATTGTGATCGGTAATTAAAATACCAATATTTTTTTCTTTTAATCTACCTACAATTTCCTGAATATCTTCGACAGCAATTGGATCTACACCGGCAAAAGGCTCGTCAAGTAAAATAAATTTTGGTTTTAGAGCTAATGCACGGGCAATTTCTGTTCTACGACGTTCACCACCCGAAAGCTGAATTCCAAGGCTTTTGCGGATTTTTTGTAATCCAAATTCGTCAATTAAATTCTCTAATCTTTCTCGTTGTTCTTCTTTCGACATTTTGGACATTTCAAGAACTGCCATTATATTATCTTCAATACTTAGTTTTCTGAAAACTGAGGCTTCTTGTGCCAGGTATCCGACACCTTTTTGTGCTCTTTTATATACGGGTTCTTTGGTAATATCAACATCATCAAGATAAATTTTACCTGAATAAGGAGTAATTAACCCAACAATCATATAAAAGGTTGTGGTTTTCCCTGCTCCATTGGGCCCAAGCAAGCCAACAATTTCTCCTTGTTCTACTTCAACAGAAACTTCTTTTACAACAGTTCTTGAACGGTATTTCTTTACCAGGTTATCAGTACGTAGTTTTATCTTTTTATCCTGACTCATTGTAATTTGTTTTTTACAAATGTATATATTTTATTTAAAAACGTTCGTAGTGAAAATATGGTGTTAGAATTCCTAGATTAAAAAACAAATTGCACTAATATCCTTAAACCAAACTTCTCAATGTTATCATGATCTAAATGTGTTAATCGCCACATAGCATCAACCCTGAAAATCTTAAAAATATTTTCGATCCCAACACTTGCTTCCATATAAGGTTCATTTAAGGAATATAAACCCTCGGGATAATTCATAATATTTTCATGTCTAGTACTTAAATCTCCAATTAATCCTTTTGCAGAGATGACTTCACGCCATTTTAATTTTCGGAATAGAGGAATTTTATTAAATAATAAACCTTGAAAATGGTGCTCAACATAAAGACTAGCATATCTGTCACTTGCAAATTCGTAATAGTTCATCATATTAAAGGCATATTTATAGAACGCATAAGATTCGTTTCCTTCATGTAGCTTTAATAAAGGATAAGGAACTGTTCCAAATATTTGTCCGGCGTCGATAATATATTTAAAATATCCAAGAGGGTTTATAGGAACTTTATGTGCTAAGTTTAAACTTAATTTGTAATATTCATAATCGCTTCCAAAAATATCTTTAAGGCCTGCCGTAAAGTTTAAGTTAAGCACAGGAGCATCTGTACCAAGATTAATTCTTTCGAACTCGCCTCGCAAGTATTTTTCATTTTTGGCAAATCGAATATTAAGCTTGACTTCAGAGGTAGTAACATCATCATAAAATAATGTATCTGTCGGTGTGCTTTTATAAAAAGGAATATATTCTGTTGGCTCAATACTCAAATAATTATACGTTAACTTATTTGAAAAGCCCTGAAACCACTCTTTCTCAAAAGATGTTCTAAAATCTTTTACCATAGTAAGTTTGTAATTTGGATTTCTACGCAGTATTGAGGAGAATATATTATCTTCCGTTAAAGCATACGGGCTCTTTCCTAATTGTTGAATATCATATGAGTATTGAGTTTCGAAAGTCATTCTCGGGTTTTTATCAAACATATAAATAAATCCACCACCGTATTTAAAGCGTTTATCTTTTTCGCCATATGCAGCGTGGGCATTTAGCATTAATTTCGTACTAAAGTTATTGCTTGTACGCCCACCTAATCGAATTCTGTTTCCTTCAATTTCATTAAAACTAAAAAATTTATAATAAGGCCCAAGTTCAAATAACCCGACTTCATAATAATACATGGCAAACATTCCTACAAGTTTTTCATAGGTTCTGAAAATGGGAACTTGCTTTATGGAGTCAATCATTTTATATATATCTTTTTCTTTAGGTGTGAGATTTATCGGTCGGTGTTTATCCCAATATTCCTCATTGTTAATTATTGCATTTTCCTGTACAATTACATTTTCATTTATTTTAGTTATTTGTTCCGGCATTTTAACATTAAATCGAATATCCATGTAGTTGGTAGTTTTTTTACCAAAGAATCCGGTTGATCGGTCGTTGAGATTAAAATCGAAGAATAATTTTTCGTTTTTCAAAAACCATAAGCTGTCATCTACCGGAGCATATTCGTATTCGGCTAGAAAATCATTTATGTAGTTTATGTTAATATTTTTTGCCATTCGCATTTGTATTTTAACAATAGCAAATGTGGTATCATTAACCCAGAAATCACCACGGAAGGTACGTTCTTGTTTTCTTTTAGGGATAAAGGATATTTGATAACACCATTTGTTTCCAATAAATGCACTATCTATCAGATAATATTTATAATATACTAATCCAAAATCGGCGATTGGACTTACGAAACCGGGTTCAAAAACACGATTAAAATTTTCGTAAATATTTATCTTCTGGTACATTTTCCCGGTAAACTGGGATAAACTGATGTTTTCTACTCCGGAAATTTTAGTTGCTGTAATAATTTCATGTTCAGTTAACGGAGTCTTGTTATAATAATAATCGGAAAATGATTCCGTAATAAATATTGGCAAATAGGATTTTCCGGTTATTGCGGAAGTATCAACATAATCAAAAATAAACTGAAAATCGCGTAATAATCTCTGCTTTTTGAATTTTTCATCAACGTTATTTACATCTATTTCAACTTTATTATAAAGTTTATAAATATATGAATCAAACTTTTCGGGATTATGTTTTTCTTTATTTGCAATTATATTTCGAAGAATAGGATGTGCAGGATTTTCTGTTGGTAGAATAACAATTTCGTCTAATTCAAAAATATTGGCTTTTAGTGAAAAATTGATTTCTTGAAAATGATTTTTATCGACAAAATGTGATTGCTGCTTATAGCCTACAAAAGAAACAATAATAGAATCATAATAATTTCGTGTTTCGAGAAAATATTCACCATCCGTATTAGTAATTGTACCAACAGACGAGTTTTTAAACGTTACATTTACAAAAGGAACAGGTTCTAATGTAGCAGCATCTATGATTGTACCGCGAACCTTAGTAATTTGACCAAACGATAATGTCCCTTTTAACAGGAACACAATTATAATAATCCAAAATGGAAATTTCTTTCTCATTATTTGACATCTAAAACAATAAATATAAAGCTTTGTTCTTTATTTGTGTACTCTTTTAACGATTTTTCTGGAAATTATTATTCCTGCCTCGTAAAGTATTATAAGTGGAAATGTAACAAGAATCAGGCTGAAAATATCAGGAGGAGTGATTGTTGCTGCCAAAATTAAAATAACGATTATAGAATGGCGTCGGTATTTTTTTAGAAATTCAGGTGTTACCAGCCCGGCTTTACTTAAGAAATATATTAAAACAGGAAGTTCGAAAGTTATGCCTGCAGCAAGTGTTACAGATGTTACAGTTCCAATATAGGATTTTAAATTAATTTGATTAACAACCTGATCACTTACATTATATGATCCTAAAAAATGAATAGACAAAGGA
>JAUVUS010000203.1 GCA_030600865.1 Bacteroidales bacterium
AGGTTCAATTGTAATGTACATTACGCGATTAGTATTTTCATTCAATTATAAAAAGACATTTAAATATTTTGGTGCCATTTGGGGTGGAATTGCTATTACAGCAATAACATACTTCATACTAATAAAAGGTGCTAAAGGATCATCCTTTTTAACTGCAGATACTACAAACTGGATTAAAGAAAATTCAAGTTTAATAATACTATATAGCTTTATTGGCTGGACAATATTATTACAATTACTTTATTGGATTGTACGATTAGATATATTAAAAATGATCGTTTTAGTAGGAACATTTGCATTGGCAATGGCTTTTGCTGGAAACGATTTAGTAAATTTTATCGGAGTACCTCTGGCTGGTTTAAAATCATTCCAGGCATTTATTGCTGATCCCGGAACCGATCCAGATGGCTTCTTAATGATTGCTTTAACAGGAAAAGCAAAAGCAAATACATACCTACTACTTATAGCTGGTATGGTAATGGTAATAACATTGTGGTTATCAAAAAAAGCAAGAAAAGTTACCGAAACCGAAATAAATTTAAGCAGACAGGGTGCCGGTAGTGAGAGGTTCGGTTCAAGTTTTCTTTCCAGAACTATTGTACGAACAGCAATGGATATTAGTAAAACTGTTGGAAAACTCACACCAGGATTATTTAAAAAAGGTGTATCAAAAAGATTTGACCAATCAGAATACAACATTAAATTAAGAAATCAGAAAGATGCACCTTCATTTGATATGGTTAGAGCATCCGTTAACCTAACTGTTGCCAGTATTTTAATTTCTTTAGCTACCTCAATGAAACTTCCATTATCAACAACTTATGTTACTTTCATGGTTGCAATGGGTACTTCATTAGCCGATAAAGCCTGGGGAAGAGAAAGTGCAGTATATAGAATTACAGGTGTTGTTACTGTAATTGGAGGATGGTTTATGACCGCCTTTACTGCCTTCACAGTTGCTTTTTTAATAGCAATAATTATAAGCTGGGGTGGAGCTTTTGCAATTTTTGCCTTTGTGCTAATTGCATTGTATACAGTAATTCGCACGCATATATCTTTCAATAAAAAAGAAGCTGAAAAACAAAAAGTAAAAAGATTAGCTGATGAAGATTTACGTGCAGAAAATATTATGACAAAATGCTCTTTGGAAGTAAGAAACATGCTTAAATCAGTTGTGAGTGTTTTTAGTGAAACTGTTGTGGGTTTAACAAACGAAGATCGTAAGTTGCTTAAAAAAGTATGTAAAGAAGTAGATGCTCTTAACGCAGATGCCAAATACTTAAAAAACAATGTACATAATACACTTCTCAAATTACAAGAAGAAGAAGGCGAAACCGGTCACTTTTATGTTCAGGTTATTGATTACTTAAGAGAGATGGCGCATTCTTTATCTTTTATCTCTAATCCAAGTTTTGAATATATAGATAATAATCATAAACCATTATTAAAAGATCAAATAGATGAATTAAATGAACTTAAAGAAAGTGGTACTGATTTATTTGAATCAATAATTAACACAATTGATAAAAAAGAATTTGAAAACATTCCAAATTTAATTGAAAAACAACAGAGTATTCTTAACGACTTAAAAGAAGGCAGGAAAAAACAAATTAAACGAATTAAGAATAATGAAGCCGGTACCAGAAACAGTATATTATACCTAGGTATTTTAAATGAAGTTCAGAATTTCTTACTACAATCAATTAACCTGGTAAAAGCTCAACGTGACTTTGTGGAATATCAATTAAACAATAAAAAATAGTATAAAAATTATCTGAATAAAAAAGCTCGGGAAAACCGAGCTTTTTTATATCCATTTTATACTATATTAATCAACAAATTTATATCCAACTCCTTTTATTGTTTTAATATGATTTTCTCCTATTTTCTCTCTTAACTTTCGTATATGAACATCAATAGTTCTGTCACCAACAATAATATTATCGCCCCACACAGCACTAAATATCTCGTCACGAGTAAAAACTCTGTCAGGCTTTGTAATTAAAAGGACTAATAGTTCAAACTCTTTTTTAGGAAGAACCAGCTCTTCTCCATCCTTAATTACAATATATTTTTCTCTATCAATAATTATATTTGATTGTTTAATGATAAGATTTTCTCCTTTTTCATCTTCGTTAACATCCTTAAATCTTTTTAACAAAGCTTTTATTCTGCTTACTATAACTTTTGGTTTTACAGGTTTAGTTATATAATCATCAGCACCTGCATCAAACCCTGCTATTTGAGAATAATCTTCGCCCCTTGCAGTTAAAAAAGCTATTATCGTATTTTTAAAATTCTTGTCCTGTCTTAATATTTCACAAGTTTCAATACCATCCATTTCGGGCATCATTACATCCAGCAATATTAAATGAGGGTTAATTTTCTTAGCCTTCTCAATGGCTTCTTTACCATTCTGTGCAGTATGAACTTCATACCCTTCTTTGTTGATATTGTAACTCAAAAATTCCAATATATCCGGCTCGTCATCAACAAGTAATATTCTAAAATCTTTGTTATTCATATTTCAAATTTTTTATTAAATCCTAATCGACTAAAATACAACAATATTATTCACATCAGTATAAGTTATGTTTAAATCTATATTATGATAAAGTTAACAAAAAAAATACAACACTATTTATTAATATAATATTAAAATTCTGATAATAAGATTTAAAACATGTACTTGTTTCTTTGCATTGTAAACTTTTAACAACGAAAACAATTAAAATATTAATAAACTAAAACAAAAAATTACAATGAAAAGAAATTATTTAAAACTAACAGCTGCAATTTTAGTCGCATTAACAATCAGTTTTACATCTTGTAACGATGATGATGATGACGACCCTATTGTTGAAGAAGAAAACTTTTACAAAATTGGTACAACAGTTTATACATTTGACAAAGAAGCCAAAACTGTTACTATTAATGATAATGGTGAAGGCACAGGTACCAAAACTTTATCTGCTGATACAACCTGGATTCTTGATGGATTCGTATTTGTTGAAGACGGACAAACTCTAAGCATTGAACCCGGAACAATGGTTCAGGGAAAACCCGGTCAGGCAGAAAATGCCAGTGCTTTAATCATTAAACAAGGTGGTACAATTATGGCTGAAGGAACTGCTACTCAGCCAATCGTTTTCACCGGATTAGGCGACACGTATGATGGAAGTGGTTATATGACTCAGGTACAAGGCTTATGGGGCGGCATTATCGTTTTAGGTAAAGCTACAACAAATAATACTATTCAAAAACGAATCGAAGGTGTTCCTGAACAATTTGCTGCTTATTATGGAGGTGATAACGATGCTGATAATTCCGGAATTTTAAAATATATCTCTATCCGTCATGGTGGAACTGATATTGGTTCCGGTAACGAAATCAACGGCTTAACATTAGGTGGCGTTGGTAACGGAACTACTATTGAATATATAGAAGTAGTTTCTAATGTTGACGATGGAGTTGAATTCTTTGGTGGTGCTCCAAACTTAAAGCATATATTAGTTGCTTATTGTGGTGATGATACTTACGATTATGATGAAGGCTACCATGGTAAAGGCCAGTTTTGGGTAACTATTCAAAGTGAAAACTCAGGTGATCGTTTAGGTGAGCATGACGGTGGCGATGGCGATGATGAAACAGCAGAACCTTACGCTAAACCGGTTATCTATAATGCAACTTATATTGGAAACGGAAACGGAAGAGTTATTACTTTCCGCGACAATGCCGGTGGTACTTATGCAAATTCAATTTTTGCTTCGCAAGCTAAAGGTATTGATGTTGAATTTCGTGATGATAAACACAATAGTCTGGATCAAATGCTTACTGAAGGAAACCTTGTTCTAAAAAATAACTTATTCAACCTAATAGCTGATAATACTGAAGCCAATGCTTTAAAAGTATCTGAAGAAAAAGGAACGGCTCCTGCTTCTACGGCTGATGATTTGTTGGCACATTTTAACGATAATAATAATGCTATTGCAAATCTTGCAACTGTTGGATTTATTGATGATGAATATTTATTAATACCTGCTTCAGGCGAAGCCAATGCAGGTATAGCTCCAACAGATGCATGGTTTGACAATGTTACTTACCAGGGAGCTTTCCAACCGGGTGGAAACAACTGGGCTGAAGGCTGGACATTAACTTTTAGTTCTTCAAAATAAAATAAGGTTCATATTAAATTGAGGCTGGTAGTTTGTATTGACTACCAGTCTTTATTAGTTAAAAAATCAATTATTTAGTAAAAGGCAAATGAGCAGAAAAATATTTTTAATAATCGGTATTATTTTAATTTTTTCCATCCGGATTTTTTCGCAGACAGGAACTTTACGCGGTAATGTTTTTGATGAAAAAACAGGCGAAACTTTGATTGGAGCAACTATAATGTTACCGGGAACTACCATTGGAGTATCCACCGATTTTGATGGAAATTACAGTTTAACATTACCTGTTGGGAAACACGAAATTAAAATCTCATATATTTCATATGAAACAAAAAAATTCTCTGAAATAACTATAAAATCAGGTGAAATAACTATTTTAAATACATCACTTGGTGAAGCTACATTAGATATTGAAGCAGTTGTTGTTACAGCAAAAGCCACCCAAAAAACCGAAAGTGCTTTACAAGTTTTACAGAAAAAAGCTCCTCAGGTAATGGACGGTATTTCTGCCGAACAAATTACAAAATTAGGTGACAACAATGCAGCACAAGCTCTTAAAAGAGTTACAGGTGTTTCAGTTCAGGACGGAAAATATGTTTTTGTTCGTGGCTTAAGCGAACGATATACAAAAGTAACTTTTAATGGTGCGGAAATTCCGGCTCTTGATCCTGAAAGAAATACAGTTCAACTGGATATTTTCCCAAGCAATATTATTGAAAGCATTATTGTTAATAAAACATTTACACCTGATATGCCCGGAGAATCAACCGGTGGACAGGTAGATATTATTACTAAAGACTTTCCCGAAAAATTTACATTCCAATTCTCAACTTCGTTTTCGTACAATCCTCAAGCCAACTTAAACGAAGATTTTATAACATACAAGGGTGGAAATACCGATTGGTTAGGTATTGATGATGGTACTCGCAATATTCCTGCGGTTGCGCAAGATGCATTAGACAGAATGGTAAATGAAAATTACAATCAAATTAACCAGGTTTACTTCACTACTCAGGAATTGAATGATATTTCCAATTCATTCTCTACTGAGATGGAACCAATTAAGAAAAACTCATTTTTAAATAACAGCGACAAAATCTCGCTTGGTGATCAGGTTCAACTTGTATTTTAGGCTCCCCTAATGGCGGAACAAATAAATAGCTAAGAATATCAATGCAGATATCCTCATATTCCTTCCATCCTGCGTTGCCATGTGGACACTCATCCAATCTTTTAATTAACG
>JAUVUS010000068.1 GCA_030600865.1 Bacteroidales bacterium
AGAGACAAAACTTTTCATTAAGTCTGTGAAATGCGCATGCGAATATGGGAATAGAAGCTTAGATTTATTATTTAGAAGCTTTTCTCTAAAGACACGAAATTCATCTTCTTTTAAATTGCTAAAAACATTCCAGTCAAAATAGACTCGTATCATAAAAGCTGTTTTTCAATAAAATATATTACGGCTAACGGTCCTTGGGTATGAAGCTGTGCGGGATTTTCGCCCTGTTTCAATGTCCCCCGTTACCGAAAGTTAAAGATAACTAAAATTGTCAAAAAACCACTGAAACCCGCATGCTTTATGACCCAATGTTAGCAAACGTTTTTCATTCAAAATTTTCCAAGTATTATTTCTCCTTGTCCCTTAAATATTAGCTCGTTACCTTTTTCATAATATCTTGTCATTTGGGGAATTAACTGTCTCAAATCTTCAGCGAAATCAGAATCACAGCATATTTCTGTACAATATGTATCTCCTAATTCAATACTTCCTTTACTTATTATCTTATATTGTCCACCACAACTATTTACATCTAGATTAAAAGTAAATGTCGTATCATTGATAAATTCAAAAATATAACTTTCTGCTGCATTTAAATAAGATAATTCTCCTTGCTTCTTTATTTTTATAACTTTCCAGTCATTTAAAGTTATATCAATTTCAGTATCAATATTTTCTTTTTCACACGAGAAGAATATAATTAGAAACAATCCAAGCCAAAATATAAGTTTATTCATGATACAATTAATTTAAGTTGTTTCCATAAAGATGAATTATCAATATTATTGGTTGCGTTAAGTTATTGAATTCTGCGCGCTCATGTCTCGTGCTAAAATACGTTGACATATTTTAGCTGTTTTTTGTTAAAGATAATTCATTTTTTGGTTTTCTATTAAATGAGTAGGATGGAAGTTTATATTTTCCATTCAAATGTGCTTGTTCTGGTGTTAGCATTTTGCAGCTACGATGTGGTCTTTTGTGATTATAAATGTAAATTGACTTTTTGATTTCTTTTACAGCCATCAAGTGATTCTTAAATCCTTCACCAATTGCAAACTCTTGTTTTAAGATACCATTCACTCGTTCAGCAATGGCATTTTCATAAGGGTCTGAGTTCTCTGTCATACTAATCTGGATATTATTCTCTACGAGCATTTGAATGTAATCATTGCTACAATACTGAAAGCCTCTATCAGAATGATGTGTCAACTTTCTTTCAGTATACTTTTTTCCATTCAGAGCCATTTTTAGGGCATTTAGAGTCGATTCTGTTCTTAAGTTATCAGATAGTTCAAAACCAACAATTCGTTTGGAATATGCGTCTGTAATCAAATGTAAATAGTTAAATCCATCATCTGTGTGTATGTAAGTTATATCGGCAACCCAGACCTGCTCAGGTTGGATTATTTCAACTTCTTTAATCAGGTTTGGATACTTCCTGAAACGATGTCGTGAGTTTGTTGTTATTACTGCTGTTTTCTTCTTCTTGACTAACATTCCATTCTCTTTCAAGATGCTATTAAGTTTGACTCTTCCTATTTTAATATTCATTTTTATTAAATCGTTTTTTATTAATCCGTAAACTTTTTCGGTACCTAATTGTGGTTGTTCATACCTAATTTCCTGAACCAGCTTTATCACATTTTGACTTTGTGATAAAGCTTCAGAGGCTCTCTGTAGACTCTGGTAGAAAGCCTGACGGCTTATCCCAAATCGCTTGCATAAAATCCTTACTTTGATTTTTTCTTTCTTATCTTTCTGAGATCTTCTATCTGCGATTTGGGTAAGTACTTTTTTCGCAAGTTCGGATCTCCTGTTATTTATTCAATGATTTCCCAGGCTACATCATCTATTTCTAACATAGCTTCAAGTTCTTCAATACGCTTTTCTAAGCGTTTAACTTTGTGTTTAGGATCATTGGAATGTTTCTCTGCCATGCGTTTGTTTTTAGCTAAGATACTATAGTTTTCAATCCAACGATCTACTGTTGAAGGATTTATTTGATATTTAATGGATAATCCTCGTTTGGAGATTTGTCCATTGTCATATTCCTGTACAATTTGCATCTTAAATGCATAGGAATAAATTTTTCTTGGGGGACCTTGTGGTTTTTGCTTCATGTTGACCTGCCTTTCTTTTGAAAAAAAGTGTCAACCTATTTTAGCACGACGCAAACTACACAATAACATATAACGGTTCGCAGTTAAGCTATTGTGCTGGTTTTCGCTGTGTTTCATTGTCCACCTTTGAACAACATTACTAAGATAATATTTAGTCAGCAAACTACAAAACCCCGCATGTAGCAACTGCTGTTATAAAATGGCCGCCAACTACAATCTTGTCAGTTTAGTAGAAAATATCAACGAAGTGCTAAATTGTTTTAGTTTTTTGGGAGGGATTACCAATTGCCTAGAAGGCAAAATTGGGTTGGGATTACAAGCTCTTTTGCAATTGGATTGTGTGTTTGGTCTGGATAAATTATAAATGTGCTTGCAAGTGCGATGACTAAAGAGTTGTATCGAAAACAGAACATCCGAAGTTTTAAAGACTTCGGATGTTTAGATATTTGAAAAATCTCTTTAATGCTCAATTAACACCTGTTTGCTGTATTTCTCTCCTTTATAAATTACCTGTAAAAGGTATAACCCGTGTGGCAGGTTGCCGGTGTTAATCCTGAATGTTTTTTGGTGCGAATTGCCGGTGTAAACAGGAACAGACCTGTTATTGAATAATTTGACATGTATTTTATTATTATTGCCAGGCTCAAAATTATCATCCTGTATTTCTGCTTCGACATAATCGTTGGCTGGGTTGGGAGAGATAGATAATAATGAAAAGCCCCCTCCGCAATCTACCGCGCTAACATATATTGTTGATGAATATTGAGATACTCCACATTGGTTTTCAGCTTCAACCTGAACTTGATAATTTCCTACTCTTGATGCCATGAAGTTAATAACAGGAGGAAAATTAAAAAAATAACTATCTAACATTAAATAAGGACTATTTTCTGTAAGGCTATATGTTGATGCTCCCGGTGTGGCGGGCATAACATAATCTTCTGTAACAAATTGGTATGCACATATTTCAGGATCAGGGTATCTCGTATAAGGTTTGTATGGAATACCAACCCAAAAATCTTCCCTAACAGTAACATCGCCACAACCAGTACCTGAAATTACAGTTTGCACCCAACCCGAACCACTTGTGGTAGAACTTGCAGCTTTAACCGTATAATTATCTGTTCCTTGCCCACTAACATAGTTAAGATTACTGCTCTTTGTCCAGCTTACAGTTGTTCCAGACGGACAGTTATTAAGGGTAAATGTTGAGTTGGATGTACAGACTGTGGTGGGGTCGGAAATATAAGGTAATACTTTATAAGCATTTAATCGACCATTTGCAACACATTTACCTTGTAAGTTACTTATATAATCAGAGTTTTGAATTATTCTCTGACGGATGTTTTCAGGCGATAATAATAGATTAATTGACAGCATTAATGCTACTACGCCACTGACATGAGGAGCCGCCATTGATGTTCCATCTTTATATACGTATCCATCATTGGGTTTGCAACTATAAATATAGACACCAGGAGCAGCAATGTCAACTGTTGATGATCCATAATTTGAAAAAGATGCTAAGTTGTCATTTTTATCTGTCGCAGCAACCGAAATTATATTTGGAAGATCATATCCAGACGGGTAATAGGAAATATTATCATTGTTATTACTGTTATTTCCAGCTGATGCCACAAATGGTCTTCCATTTACTTCAATAGCATCTTTTAAAGATTGAGAATAACTCACTGAACCCCAGCTATTATTAGTAAGCTGTACATTCATTAATGTTGCATATTCAATAGCTTCTATTTCTCTGACGGTAGTTGAGTAACCTTGAGAATCAAATGCTTTTAATGCCATTATGTGTACATTAGGAGCTATGCCAGAAATTCCTATTTCATTGTTGTATTCAGCTGCTATTATTCCAGCACAATGGGTTCCATGATAATGGTCGTCCATTGGGTCTCCATCATCATTAACAAAATCATAGCCATAATAATCATCCACATAATCATTATTGTCATCATCAATACCATTATTGGGGATTTCATTAGGATTAACCCACATACTATTTTGTATATCTTCATGGTTGTAATCAATCCCTGTGTCAATAATCCCAACTACAACTGATGAACATCCAAGTGTAATATTCCATGCCTGATCCATATCAATATCAGCATCATACTTACCACCAAACTGTTGGGTATTGCGTAAACCCCAAAGCTTTTCAAAATGTTCATCATTAGGAATATCTGATATTTTTGTGATGTAATTTAGTTCAGCATATTCAATAGCTGGATTTTCCTGCAATTTGTTAATGATTATCTCTAAATTTTCTTGTCTATTGGGTATTTCCCAAAGTTCAGCATCAAAAGTCTTAAAGCGATGTTTTGTATTTGCATTCACCCCTTGCATAATTGAAGCCTTAGTGTTATTTTTTAAACCTTGTTTTAATTTTACAATTATTTGATTCTCTACATAGTCCTTAGTTACAGATGGTTTTTGTGCATTAACCTGCAAGAAAATAAATAGAAGAAAGGCAAATGATAAATATCTCATAGGGTTTAAATTTAAAATTATATTTTTAATTATTATTAATTATGGAAATAACTTCGAATAATTCAGGGTCACCTTCATTAAGTGGATATCCCTGTACCTTTTTCCCTTTTAAAGTCACATATTTATTTAAATAATCATTTAAATTAACATTATTACTTATCAACATGTAAATCAGATTATCCTGATCAAAAAGAGTATGTGTTCCATACCCATAAATTGTCTCTCCTGATTTAATAATACCAGAAACCTGAATGTATTCTTTTTCATCATCATCTTCACAGCTAAAAGCCATAAAAACAATTATTCCGCACAGGAATAAAATTTTACTTAAGTTTTTCATAAGTTTAAATTTTTAAAGATAATAGTTGTAAATAAGTTTAAGGATTAACAAAAACTAAATTATTATAATTTTATTTATTTATTCAAGAAAATCTATATAATGAAACAAAAAAGTTATATAAAACAGTCAAATAAACATAAAAGAACTTTATATTCAAATTCCAAATTTGCTTGTTAGAGCAAAAGTGGGTCGGCAAAAAAACTAAAACAATTTTCTATCGTACTTACTGAAACAATCTTGGTAATTTCTGTATCAAACCGTTGCAGAAACTAAAATATAATTTATTATCAAAATAAGGATTACTTATCTTTTTGCAGAAGGTGTCAAAAAATAAAATACAGTTTCAAAGAGTTATTTGCTTTTCAAATTAAGATGAGATTTTGTAGGTGAATTTACCTGAATGCGGCTTATTTATAACTTGTTTATATCAGTACAATTTGTACATATTATTATTTAATATGGTTGTATATATGTACAATTTGTGATTGTTTTCAATTTAAAATTAAAATAAATGATTCAATCAACAAAAACATAATAATCTTTTACAATATTAAATATGACGCCTTGTCATAATAACTTTGTTATCTGAGTTCTGAAAATATCATGGCATGTCCTTTGAAAAATTATTAGTACTGAATTAGGTTAAACTAATAAAGGCTTGATAATGTTATGGATATGCTAGAGAATAATTAGAAAATATCTCGGCTTCAGCAAAGTTTCAGCCAAAATTAAAACCTAATTATTAGGTGTCTTAACCGCTAAAACCTTTGGATATTTCTATTCGTGATCTGGATAGGATTACAATATATTGATTGAAGAATTGAATCAAAGAGAATATATTCCAGAAGGATAAAATGCCGGAAAAATATTGAGTTTAAAGAAGATATCCTTCTTTAAAGAAAAAGATGCAGAAAGAAAAAGTTGTTAATTTTTTGTTTAATTATTTAATAAACAATTGCACTTAGAATTTATTATTTTTTAACAAAAATCAAAGTGTCTAAATCTAAAGGATTTTCAAAGTTGCCTTCTTTAAAGTAACTCGTCCAACCATTCTTAAATAAGGCTTTTACTTGTATATAAACTGGATCTTTCATTGTATGACTTTGACTTTGTTCTTGAAATACAAATATCCCGTTAGGGGCTATTCGTTTTTGGAGGGAAAGGATTAATTCTGGAGTAAATTGAATATAGCAGAATAAGTTTTTTGCTCTTATTGTACCTATTTTATTATTAAAATCTTGTTTCGATAAATCTTCAACACTTTTGTTTAGGGTAACAATATTTTCAAGATTACATTCTTTGCTTTTTAACTCTAAAACCTTACATGAAAAAACAGATTTGTCAATCAAATAGTAAGTTGACGTAGGACTAAGAAAGTCATAAAAATTAATAAAATCTAGTCCTGAGGCTAAATCAATATAAACAGAATTTTCAATTGGATTAGAAGGTAACTTAGGTAATTTAAAACCTGCATCAATAAAAGAATTTCTATAGCAATCAATATATAGCTTCGCTAATAATTCGATAAACTCAATGTATTTGGAGTCAGTTATGGTTTTTTTATAGAATTTTAAGAAATCATTTAATTCTTTTTTTAAACTTTCAGAATTGCCTTCAACCTTTCTATGTTTATGAATAAAATAATCAATTGCTGAATCTGAACAGTACTTATAAAAGTTATATATTCCTGCAATAGTCGAGATTTCTGTTTTAGGAATATTATAATTGGTTAAAAATGAGAAGTTATTTCCACTATTTTCCAAATAGATATTTTCTAATTTTTGTATTGTATTCATATTGTTTCATTTGCATTTTAAGAAACGGTGAATTAGGATTAGTGAATCGCGTAGCATTTACTTGTCAAATTACGATGAAGTAAATACGAGTTACAAACCTTGATATTTTAGATATCTCCACCAAATGTTATTTGTTATTTCTGGTTCCATAAATTGAATCTAATATTATTCATTTTTAACTCTTCAAGGTATGATTCCAAATCTGTTTCTAATAGTACTGATAATTGATTATCATCTATATCAATTTTATTAATATCATTAAGCTTAATTGGTACATTCGGATCTATATTTAATGAACTATCAAGAAAACTGCCAGTACAAGGTAAATCAACTTTTATTTCATTAATGCTAGTTGATCCAGTTAAACCAGCTAAAATCTCATTATTGTCTTGTGGTAATAAGGTCTTAGTTACTGTTTTTGTCATTTCTTTATATTTGTCCTTAATACTTTTAATAGCTGCATTTTTAATATTTCTTCTTTCTTGATTAATATAGGTTGAATCAGCATCTAGTAAAGCGTTTCCTTCAATCCAAAGTTTTTTTGAATCAGAATATATTTTTTTAATTTCTTCATCATCTTCAGCAATCTCGATGTCATAAAGTTTATTAATTGCAGCAACATACTTTTTGAACCATAACGAATGTTCATCATTTCCCTTTAATGATTCAAAAGAGATATTAAAAACAATATGTGTATTTTCTACTTGTCTTTTATTATAATATAGTGTATCCCCTCTTAATTCAAATTTAGATTCATCCACGTTTTCGAATCGTTCTCCATCATTTGTTGAAATCATAATTAAACTACCTTTAGTTAGTTTTCCATTACTAACTGGATTGTTTTCACTTTGGTTGCTAATTATTCCTGCAAAACTTGCTTCTAATTGGGTATTTGGATTGGAATCTGTCAAAAGTTTCTTAACAAGGGATGTTACGGTAATTAATTGACCTACAATTGTTGGGGTTAATTGAAGTGCAGCTTGATATTCGGGTTCATTAAGCATCTCAAATTTATTTTGTAAAGAATCATTTTTCACTGCTGTCATTTTTACATCAATAGAGAGAGCATCTGAATTTGCTGGAATTTTAACAGCAATATTACGCTGTATACCAAGATTATAATTCTTATCAACCTTGATCTCTCTAATATCTTGAACGGATGAGGCCTCTATAGAATCCCTTCCCATTTGATACTTAAGATTAGTTGTAAGAACAATTTTATCTTTACCTCCAAATGTAGATTGCCAAAAATTACCTTTTGACATATAATTAACACAACGAAGCTGTAGATTAATGTATCCAGAGTTTTTAAGTATCTGATTTTCTTTTTGGTTTTTCGATGAACCTTTTACTGGTTTCCAGAATTTTTTTGTACCTAGAATTGACATAATAGATTTATTTAAAGATTAATATTCGTTAATAGATAAGGTCTTTTGAAAGAAGCAATCATTATGAAATTTGTTATTAATATAAGTTTTGAATAAAAACTTAAACTAATTGCATTACAAATTTGGTCTTGAGAATCAATCAAGAATAATGATAATACTGATCTGACGTTCTGAACCATTACAATACTTTTTCTCTCCCTTTCGTATTCGCAATAGTTCTGGTAGGTATTTTAGATCATTAAAGCTATAAAACTATTTTCTAATAGCCAAGAATTTTAAGATATAATTAAAAAATATCTTGGCTTCAGCAAAGTTTCAGCCAAAATCAAGAATAAATTGCTGGGTTGCTTAACCTATAAGGCGTTTAGATATTTTTATTCGTGACCTAAATGAGATCACAATACATTCAGTTGAAAGATTGTATTAAGAAGAATATATTCCTTTGTACTAGAATATATTTCAGATAAGTAAAATACCAGAGAGACCATCGAGTTAAAAGAGGGTATGTTTCTTTAAGATTGGAGTGAATTTACATCAGGCTTATTTAGATTGAATTTAAATTGCCGTATAGAAATAAAAATTTTCATAAAAAGGGGTCACCTTTTGAATTATTCGGGAATTAATAGTTAGGAGTAATATAATTAAGAACGTAGTATAAAATCAATTCATTTTTGTTTAGCAAAATAATTAATAGTTGAAACAATTTTGTAATATGCGGCGTATAGTATATACCTTGTTATTTTATATTAACCTAAAAATACCTATATGAAAAAACTTTTACCTGCTATTCTTGTAATCCTTTTTCTTAATACTAACGCACAAACACCTCAAGAATTTTTACAACCTGAAGTATGGCTTCGAGCTGATCAATTTGATGAGAATTTTGATTATTGGAATGATGTAAGTGGAAATGACTATCATGCAGTACCAGCTGATAGTTTTTCAATGTCA
>JAUVUS010000014.1 GCA_030600865.1 Bacteroidales bacterium
CATACATGTATGTTTCACCGCGATCAATATTTGCAACCGGTCCGGCACCATCTATAAAAATATCGGTATTATCTTCAGTAGCAACAATATATACATTTTCAGGTGCAGTAGTCAAACCGCCACTCATTGCAATATATTCCAAACCTAAAATATCCAAAGGTACCATCTGATCTCCAATCAGGTCATAACATCCACCTGTCCATGTACCAATACACATGTATCTTACTGAATCATCTTTTTTAGTTATAGCAATATCTTTGTCAGATGTTACTCTAACTCCTCCTAAATGATCAGCACCTGCCCGACCATAAAAATCATTTCCATATTTCCCTGTAGCACATGTACCATCGTTAACAGGCACATCTGTATTCCAATCAGGTACTAATGAAAGTGTTTGTCCTTTATCAAGAGTTACATTAAATGTTCCTACACCATATCCATAAAAATCCTGGCCTTGTGTTGACTCGAATGTAACTGTAGTACCATCTTCAATGGCTACAATTTCTAATGCAGAATAGGCAGGATCGCCCCAACCGGATCCAGACATATTATAACCATAATTCTGAAAAACCCCATAAAATTCTGTACCTAATGCGTTTTTACCTTTTAGTGCAAAAATATCACAATTATTTGATTTACTTACCTCGTAATATACTGTAACAGGGTTTGTTGATTCAATATAAATTCCCTTATTACTTTTTCCAGGAGACCCAAACGATACATCATAAAAATGTTCAACTTCATCCTGCAAAGTACCTGTAAGTGGTATATTTGGCAGAGCTGTTAAATCAATAGTTAATGTTGAGTTTGCAGCAATACTATAATTTAATGTAGGAAAATTTGCAGTATTAGCAGGCATTGTAATTTCTACGTCTGCCGGCAATGTAGCCGTAGTTACCCTTAATAAAACCGGCCAGTCACCATGATCTGCACTTACTTCAGGAGCAACAAACCAGAATTCTGTGTCTGTCTGACTCCATACACTTGTATATAAAGCTAAAATTAAAACTATAAATAATAATTTTTTCATCTTTATTTATGTTAGAAAAGTAAATATATCAATTTTTATAAACAATTTTCTTAGTTTTACGTAAGAAAAGTTAACGTTTATGGAAATTTATACGGAAAACGTAACCTAAGGTTTTACTGTTTTTCTAATTAATAAAAAATATCATGAAAAAATTATTACTCAGCACAATCGTTTTTTTATTTGCAATATTATCTCTTCATTCACAAACCATTGTTTTTCACGAGGGCTTTGAAAACCTTACTCCTCCTGCTCTTCCTTCAGGTTGGACACAGGAAAAAGTTGTCGGGACAACACAAATTGATTGGGAAACCCTTAGTGGTGGTCATGGAGGAAATCCAACAGATTATGCATACCAGGGAGATTATAATGCTATTTTTCAATACGAGAGTAGTAATAGTCAAGCTACTAAACTTATTACTCCTCCTATAGACCTCACAGATATTATAAAGCCTGAATTACGTTTTGCACATGCCCAGGATATATGGTATTCCGGTGAAGAATATTGGGATCAGTTAAAAGTATATTATAAAAGAGGAGAAGATAGTGCATGGGTTATGCTCGAAGAATATCTTTACCCGGTAACAAGCTGGGAAAATAGAATTATCTTACTTCCTGACAGCAGCCTATCCGCAACTTATTATATTGCTTTCGAGGGAATAACCGGTTACGGACATGGTGTTTTAGTTGATACGGTTCATATTGTTGAAACCGGAGTTATTCCATTATATATAGAATCAGTTAACGTAAGACAAACAAATACAAGTTTCATTCCAACCGGAACAAATAATAATCCGGTTCTTAGAATAGAGTTTAATGTTTTGGGTAATAACGGCACTTTAACTCTTGACTCAATATCTATAAACTCATTAAATACTTCCGATGATGATATTATTACCAATGGAGTTAAATTATATGCTACAAAAGATACCATTTTTAGTTCCGGGAATTTAAGAGCCACTTCTAACTTTTCATCCGGCGTTGTAAATTTTGATAATCTTAATCATAGTCTTCCAAGAGGAATTACATCTATGTGGCTTACTTATGATATTAAAGAAGACCTTAACCACGATATGTATGGTAATATTGCTGATGCAATGGTAAAAGAATCGGCAATAAAAGTTGAAAATACTTATTATCCATTTATCGATAAATCCCCAAATGGATCAAGAGTATTATATGAGTCAATTTTTATTGATGATTTTGAAACTGATAAAGGTTGGAGATTTACAGGAGAATTTGAAAGAGCTATACCCCAAGGCCTGCATGCAAACAGTTCGGGTAATGCAGATCCTGATACTGCTTATAGTGGAAGTTATGTAATTGGCACAGATTTGACATTGGACGGGAATTATTCCGATGGTTTAGGTGATACGGCTTGGGTAGCCCAAATCCCTACTCTCAATTTAAAATACTATAAAGATATTATATTTTCATATTATCGCTGGTTAAATATTCAAGCCTATAATTCTGACTGGGCGAAAATTTTGGTTTCAACTGAAGTTGACACACTTTGGGATATCATTTGGCATAATCCAGAACTTTCGATTATTAGCGATAATTTATGGAGTTCCAAATCATTTGATTTATCGGAATATTTTGAAAGAAATGAAAATTCTAAACTTAAATTCACTCTTGGGAAAACGAATAGTAATAGTAATTATACAGGTTGGAATATTGATGATGTGATAATTGTTGGTAATTATATAACAAAGGATGTTGGCATTACTGATTGGTTAGCACCTTTAGATGGATGTGGACATAATACCAACGAAGAATATGTTGAAATTACAATTCAAAATTATGCAGGTGAGGTTTTAACAGATCCTTTACCTGTTAGTTACTCATTTGACGGAGGAACCACAATAAAGTATGATACTATTACCAATCCGAATATAGCAATTGACGGATCAATAAATTATATTATCGACAAACCTGTTGATCTATCTGTTCCGGGATGGTATAATAATGTATATGCAACAACACACCTTGCCGGTGATGAAGATAATTCTAACAACAGGATTAATAAATCTATATTTATAACTCCAACTTACGATTTACCTTATCTTGAAAATTTTGAAACTAATTACGGATATTATTTATCAGGAGGTAGAAATTCAACCTGGGAATATGGAACCCCTGCCGGAACATTAATAGATGCTGCAGCTTCCGGCACAAAAGCATGGGTAACAAATTTAGATGGAGAATATGAAACAGATGATTCGTCTTGCCTAGTTAGTCCATGTTTTAATTTTGCCGAGACAGATTCTATTGTTTTTGAATTCAAATGTAAAGGCCTTTCAGAAGATAAAACCGATGGATTATCATTGCTTTATTCTACCGATGAAGGTACTACATGGAACCTTGTTCCCGATGACAATGACTTTTACTGGAACTGGTATACGGAAACTTTAATTAGCAAACTTGAATTACCCGGCATTGACGAAACATCTGGTAAATGGTTAACTTTCAGACAATTGTTACCTCCTGCCTTAAGTAAGCATAGTAGTGCTAAATTTAAGTTTATTTTTGGAAGTAATGAAAGTACCAATTATGAAGGTTTTGGCATTGATGATATTAAAATTTATGAAGCACCTTATGATGTTGGAATAACATCACTTGCATATCCATATGATAGTTGTGAATGGAATGATACGACACATGTTAAAGTATATATTGAAAATTATGGAATTACACCTGTTAAATCCGGAACAAAAATTCCGCTGACCCTAAATTTCGAATCAGATATCATTAATGACACCTTAACATTAGAAAGCGATCTTGCGGTAAATGGCACAGTACTGTTTACTTTTGGTTCAACTGTAGATATGTCCTATGCAGGAGATTACGATTTTAAAATTAATACTAAGTTAGAATCAAATACTTACTTCTACAATGAAACTGTCAGTAATGATACATTGTACACAACTGTAACTGTACAAGGAATGCCTAATTACAATCCTTTTCCTGATCAAATTGGAGATAACCCGATTGACACATTCCTTGTTGCTGGTACCGGTTATAGCAATTACAATTGGTCTGGCGGAGGAAACCCCGATATTACACCACCACAAGATACTTTATATGTTGATACAGAAGCATGGTATAAAGTTACTGTAACAAATGGTGTGGGATGTACTGCTATTGATTCTGTTGAAGTTGTTAGTTCTTTGATTGATCTGGCAATGGATAGCCTATATACTGAACTTGAAGATTCTTGCCATAGAAATGCATTAACTGAATTATCGGTTCATTACATTAATAAAAGTATAAATCCTTTAGCTGTAGATGATACAATCCTTTTAGGATATCAAATTAACAACAATCCGGTTGTTCAGGATACTATGTTTATCACAGTGGAAGTTGCTGTTGATGACACAGCATGGTTCACCTATGATAAAGAAGCCGATTTAAGAACACCCGGGCCTTATACGATTAAAGTCTTTACAAATATTTTAAAAGATCTGAATCATGCTGATGATACTATAACAAAAACAGTAAATACAAATGGTTATGTTGATGTTGAATTAAATTATGATACTGTATATTCATCTCAAGCAGACACACTTTTAATTATTGCAACACCGGGTTATGCAAATTATACCTGGATTCCTGCTGAGACAAATGATACGATTTCACCTATAAATAATGTTAGTCAGTGGTATAAGGTGACAGTTACTGATACTTATGCATGTGGAGAAGATTATGATTCAACCTATGTTGAAACCTATGATTTTGGAATAAACAGCATGGTTAACCCTGTTAGTGATTGTGAGTTCACAACAACTGAACCTATACAAATTTCGGTTCATAATTATAGTGGAAATACTTACACCACAGGAACAAAAGTACCATTCAAATATAATTTTGATGATACTGGATGGATTGAAGATACTGCTACATTAGGAGTTAATTTCTTGCCAAGTACAAGTATGACATTAACTCTAACTAATACAATTGATCCATCTGCTTTAGGAGATCATACATTAGATATAATGATAAATGCTGAACAAGATGCTGACCCGACAAATGATACTTATAATCACTCATTTGAAACATGGGGTTATCCTGATGTTGATTTGGCTTATGACACAATTTTTACAAGCCGGGCAGACACTGTTGTATTAATTGCGCAAGACGGTTTTGCAACTTACAACTGGAGCGATGGTTCAACTAATGATACACTGGCAGTAAGCAAAAAATATTCTGAAAAATATGTTGTGACAGTTACTGACGAGCATGGATGTGGTAATGATAAAGATTCAACACAAATAATAACATACAATCTGAGTATAAACTCGTTAATCACGCCGAAAAATGCTTGCGAACATTCCAGTACAGAAACTGTTATGATATCAGTTAAAAACTCCGGCCATGACACTTTACAAGCAGGGACAATTATTCCTGTTGGTTATATATTAGAAGGTTCTCCAGCAGTTAATGAAAATTTCACTTTAGGCTCAAAATTAGAACCATTTCAAACAGCGAATTATTCTTTTACTAATAAAGTTGATGTATCCGAGATTAATACTTACAAATTTACCTTATACACTGCATTTGATCTTGATGTAAATAATGCCAATGATACATTAGTTGATGCAATTAAAACCTTTGGATATCCCGAAATTGAATTAGGAGATGATATTTACACTACTGAACCTGAAACAGTTTCGCTTGTTGTTCAAACAGGGTTTACTGCATATAATTGGAGTGATGGCAGTACAAACTCTACATTAAATGTTACATATCCTGCAAGTATGTTGTATAGCGTAACTGTTACAGACATTAATGGTTGTACAACAAGTGATGAAGTTAATGTTTATACATATGATGTTGCTGCATCAAATCTTAATACTCCTTTTAGTCAGTGTGAGTTGACTGCTACAGAGGATGTAAATATAGATGTAGTTAACAATAGTTCAGATACTCTACTAATTGGTGAAACAATTGATATTAGATATATTCTGAATTCAGGATCGCTCGTAAGTGAATCATTTAATTTAGCAGATACATTATTCCCTGCTGAGACAGTAAATCACACATTTACACAACAAGCTGATTTATCTGTTAACCAAGTGCATGAATTAAAGGTATTTGCAAAACTATCCAATAATGATGTTGAAGTGGATGATACAATTACAAGTAATGTTGATTACCAGAAACCAATATTTGATCTTGGCGATGATGTAAATGTAGGTACAGAAGAATATACCATTACTGCAGAAACAGGATACTCATCGTACTTATGGTTTGATAATATTACAACAACTAATACTTACACTGTTAATGTTAATAATCAAAATCCGAATTATTATTATGCAGTTACTGTTACAAATAGTTATGGTTGTAGCGCAGATGATTCGATTCAGGTAACATTTTCCACAACTCCGGATCTTGAAGTTACGGAGTTAATTTCACCATTTGATACTTGTTGGGTTGCAGAAAATACATATCCTGTTCATATTGAAATTACAAATTCAGGAGTCGTTAACTTAAATCCAGGTACTAGCTTTACCGTGGGTTATAGAAGTGATGGAGGAACTGCTGTTACAGAAACTCACAATTTATCGACAGCAATGAATGCAAGTGACACCAGAGAGCATACTTTTGCTGATGAGATTTCATTTGCCACAGCAAAAGTTTATGAGTTTAAAACGTTTGTTAAACACGCTGAAGATGGTAATGTAAGTAATGACACATTAACAATTTCTGATATCGATATTTCAGCTCCTGTTGTAGATTTAGGTGTTAATGATACTGTATATTTTGAGGAATCATATGAAATTTCCACTTCAGAATCTTATGCTTCTTATGTATGGAGTGATGGAAGTACAGGAACTACATTAACTGTAACAGAAACCGGACATTATTCTGTAACTGTAACTGATGCAATTGGCTGTCAAGGAGAAGGAAGCATTTACTGTGAAAAGTTGCCAGTTGGAATCGACAATCTTATTCAAGGTGATGGATACAAAATAACTTATTATCCAAACCCTGCATCTGAAAAATTAATGATTCAGTTCGATAATAAAAAGTCAACAGATGTTATTATTGAAATCATAAGTACAAATGGTCAGATACTTTATAATAATAAGCTAAGTAATGTAGAAAATACAATTGAAAGAATTGATGTTAATCCTTATGCAAACGGAGTGTATTATTTGAGGTTTATAATTAATCAGGATTTCTACACAAGGAAAATTATTATTCAATAAATTAAATAATCTAAAATGAATCAGCCGGAAATAATCCGGCTGATTTTTTATAAATAAAGATATTCTGGCAATGGTATTAAAAAAGTAAACACTAAGTATCACACAAAGATTTTTTTGTGCAAGCTAAAATGTACTAATTTTCAAACTATTGACAGACAGCGCTTAAGCTTTGGAAAGCATGTGATTTTGAGTACTGTATTGTACAAAACAGGAAAATAGCAAACTTATATTAACTGGTACGGAATAAGGTAATAAGGTTAAAATGAAACGTATTCTTTTCTACTAAGGTTATTGGCAAAAAATAAGGTTTTTTACAAGAATATACCTTAAAATTTTAACCTTACAGATTTATTTAAAAATAAAAACCTTATCTTTATTTTAAAGCTTAGTAGAAAAAAATAGCAGGATAATATCAACCTTATTACCTTATTCATTGCTCATATGAAAATTGATTATAATAATCTTTATACACATTTTGTTTTTACAAGCATGCATCGCCAGCCTGTTATTTTCGAACTCAATAGGCAACGCATTGAGAAATACATTACGGGGATAGTAAATAATAATGATTGTCAACTATATGCTATTTATGCCAATCCTGAACATGTTCATTTTCTTGTTTCACGTTCACCGGGAATTTCAGAGGAGGGTTTAGCAAAAATCATATCTCAAAGCTCAGAACGCTTTATAAATGAAAACAAATTATGTAAAGGCCATTTTCAATGGCAAAAAACTTGTTCTGCATTTTCGGTTTCAAAAAACGATGTTGATAAAGTATGTAAATATATTTTAAATCAGCCCGAACATCATCGAAAACGTACTTACATTGAGTAATATGAATCATTCATGAAATTTTATCAAAAAACAATACATCCAAAATAAGTCACTAAGACCAGAAGCGGTATTTCTGTTTGTGCATAATAAGAATTCAGATCATTGAAATATCTTGTTTATGAAATTATTATATCATCTAACTTTCTCTTGGGAACATGATTTGGGTACAACACACATTCTTGTGTGTTGAAAAAATCACACCCAATTTTTATCAGACAGGCCTGATGTACTACAAAACATTTCCAATAGTTTAAAGCAAAAAAGCCGCCATCCCGATAATTATAAGGAGGCAGCTTTAAAATTTATGCAAGTAAGTAAACTTATACTTTCCTGAATTTCATTTTCATTGTTGTAAGACCATCAACTTCAGTATGTATATAATAAGCTCCTTCTTTAATTAAAGTCATAGGATCTTCACCAGGAGCTGTAATTACTATAGTTGTACTACTAGTCCTCACCCATGTACCGGTTTCTATATCAGGGCTCTCTCCTGTTTCAGTAACTGTAGCAGTATAAGCATTACTAGTAAAAACAACAGTAATATTAATACCCATTTCTGATGGAGTTAAAGTTTCAGTAACACCTTGTACTGTTAATTCACCTTCATGAAGTATCCATGTACCAACCATTTCATCAACAATATCATCTTCTTCGCAACCTGTGGTTACTAACAAAGACATGCTAATCATAACAAGAAATAATACTCTGAATAAATTTTTCGTAATATTTTTCATATAAATAAACTTTTAGTTAATAATAATTAAGATAAGAGTAAAATTAAGAATAAAATTTTATTAAGTCAAGAAACTACAATTATCCATATTCTCCAGCCTTAATTACTTGCATTAGAAATTATAATTTCGTGTAGAGTTCGTTTAGGAACATGATGAACCTGATTTTCATCTCTATAGTATTTAATATCGTCATTAACAACATCTTCAATAAGCACTTCTTCTTTTGGCTTGCCTATTGCTATTACTAATAATACTTCAAAATGATCTTCAATTTTTAGTAGCTCCTTTAACTTTTCTCTTTTGATTGATGCAAAAATACATCCTCCTAATTCCTTTTCAACTGCACCTAAAAGCATACTTTGCGAAGCAATTCCATGATCACAATAATAATTTTTAGTTAACTGTGTATCTCCCAGAATAACAATATATCCGGCAGGTCTTTCTCCTTCTTCCGGTCCTATCCAATCTTTTAAATATCCAGCCCATGCGAGTGTTGAAAAAATCTTTTCATTAGTAATATGATCCGCAGATAAATAATATTTTAATGGCTGCAAATTACGCCCTGAAGCTGATAATCGAGCAAGATCAACCAATTCTTCCAAATCTTTTATCGAAATTATATGATCCTGATAAAACCTACGATAACTGCGATTTTTAAAAACTAAATCTTTAAGCATAATATTTAAATTTTTGAAAAGGTACAAAAAAAGATAGTCCTAAAAATCATGTTAAGTCATTGCGAACAAAGTGAAGCAATCTTTAGTGTTTTTGAATCAAAAGATTGCTTCGTTCATTCTTCACTCGCAATGACAGTCCATTGTTTTTGAATAGCCTTTTTTATATTTTATCGTCTATATCTTAATAATTTATTTTCTCGATTTCGAAATATGCTTCAGGATGTCCACAAACAGGACAGTTTTTCAAAGCTTTAGTCCCTTCGTGAACATGTCCACATTTACGACAAACCCAACGCACTTTTTCTTCGCGTGCAAAAACTTTTCCGGTTTCAACATTTTCAAGAAGCTTTAAATATCTTTTTTCATGTTCGGCTTCCACTTTAGCAATTAGTTTATATGCCATTGCTATTTTTTTAAATCCTTCCTCTTCTGCTATTCTTGCAAATTCAGGATAAAGATCTGTCCATTCTTCGTTTTCACCTTCAGCTGCAGCTTTCAAATTTTCCGCAGTTGTACCAATAACACCAGCGGGATAAGAAGCAGTAATTTCCACCACTCCTCCTTCAAGGAATTTAAAAAATGTTTTTGCATGTTGCTGTTCCTGTGCTGCAGTCTCCATAAAGAATTCCATTATCTGCTCATAGCCTTCTTTCTTTGCTTGTTTTGCAAAAAACTCATATCTGTTTTTCGCCTGCGATTCACCTGCAAATGATTTAAGCAGGTTTTGTTCTGTACGTGTTCCTTTTAAAGAGCTCATAATTTATATATTTAATTGATTCTACTATTATTATAGATGATAAATCATATTAATCTTACCGCGGTACCAAGCTGTAAACAAATTTAAAAATGAACTAAAATGCCTAAAATATCTAGTAAGTATTTTAAACTTTAGTTATGTATGTTTTCCACTAAATTAATGATAGTACCTTAATAATACTAAATTGATCCCGAAGATATAAAAATCAACACACATAAAAAGGTAACCAACTACTTAATTAATCAATTTAAAATCATTTTAAATACTATATTAAGTTAAGAAAACCTAACAGGATTAAGTTAAGAAAACCTAACAGGTTTTGGAAACCTGTTAGGTTTAATATTCTATACGATATAAACTTACCATTTAGTATCGACCCGAAATAATTTCCCAATCAATTATGCTCCAAAAATTTTCAATATAATCAGGACGTTTATTCTGATAATCCAGATAATAGGCATGTTCCCAAACATCACAGGTTAATATTGGAATTAAACCATCGGTTACTGGATTTGCTGCATTTGAAGTTTGGATAATATCTAAACTCCCATTCGGTTTCTTAACTAACCAAACCCAACCTGCTCCAAAAAGAGTTTTTGCCGCTGTGGAAAATTTCTCTTTAAACTCATCGAAAGAACCAAAACTAGCATTAATTGCCACTAATAATTGACCACTCAGTTTTTCAATTTTATTTTTCCCAAACTGATCAAAATAAAATGTATGATTCCAAACCTGAGCTGCATTATTAAAAATCCCACCATCAGCCTTAGTTATAATTGTAAGCAAATCAGCATTTTCAAATTCAGTTCCTACAATTAAATTGTTTAAATTATTAACATAAGCTGCATGGTGCTTATCGTGATGGTATTCGAGAGTTTGTTTAGATATTACAGGTTCTAATGCATTATATGCAAACGGTAATTTCGGTAATTTAAAAGGCATAATTATATTCGTTTTAAATTTATAATTTTATTTTTATCAAAGTTAGAAATTATACTTATCAAAGACCAATAAAAAATGTTAGAACTTCAAAATTAAAAATAAAAAGATAATTACTTTATATGATGAACAATTTTTTATTTTTCATATGCTCTAAAAACGTTAATTTATAAAACGGTGACGATAATTTACAAAACCATGGCGATTAATAAATCACAATAAATTATTTTTTTAACTAAAAGATAATTTATATACTTTTACGCCTTCACTAAATAATCTTGATTATTCAATCAAGGAGATAATTAAATTCATTATTAAAAAAACAAATAAATTTAACTGTTAAATTATGAAACATTTATTTAGGAAGATATTTCTAAAAAAGAAGTTGTTATATATACTTTTTTCAGGAACTATCTGCTTATATTTTACAGCTAATACAATAGCACAGGAAGGTACTATACTGGAAAGCATCTATTATGGTGGGAAATTTGGTACAACCATTACTCAATTTACAAATCAACAACCACACACCACTGTAAAGCAAGGAATCACAGCTGGAGGTTTTGCCGGTTATAATTTTAATGATAATATGGCAATTCAACTTGAATTAAATTATTTACAAGAAGGAGGGCAATTATTAAGCATTGAGTACTCGTGGGATTTGAGCAATGATTCATGGGATATGATAAGTACAGATAACCAGAATGTAACTCTGCATAATTTGGACATTCCATTGATGTTTAAATATTCATACTCAATAGGAACCTCTAAAATATTTGCTGTTGCAGGCCCTGCTCTGGGAATCAATTTTCATTCCGGTATAAAACATGAAACAACAGTTTTTACAGAAATAGGTAGTACCAGTACATACACAAGTGAAGAAAATATTACCAGTAAAATTGAAAGATATAATGTTGGAATTACGGCAGGCTTAGGCTTTGAAATACCTGTCCTAAGTAATAATTACATTCTTATAGATGCACGTTACAGGTATGGTATGATGCCGGTTTATAAGGGATATAGCTATAGAGGCATACCCCAGGTAACAGGTGATCTCCAAAACAATACCTTGTATTTTACAATTGGATTCGGATTTTAATTTAAAAATGATATAATAAATAATAATTGTTTAATCTTAATTAATAAAAGTTATGAAAAATGTTTTAAAATTTATTGCATTTGCTTTAATAGCAGGATTTTTCTTTAATTCTTGTGAAGAAGATACATTTACAGAAGAAGATGCTATGAAAGCACTACAGGAAGTTAATCTTATTATAGCTGTTACCGACAATTCAAATTATGATCAGCCAGTTGATGCTGCAACTGTTAGAACTGTTATTGATGGTATAACTGTTGAAAAAACAACAGATGCAACAGGGATGGTTACTTTTGAAAACGTTAAAATTGGTGGTTATCTTAACGTATATGTAAGTAAAGAAAACTATACAACATCATTTACTACAGTTAATACTACTCCATCTGATTATCGTCAAACAGTTATCTCAAGCAACATCTCTATTTATTCTTTATCTGACGAAAATCTTGTTACTGTTAAAGGCCAGTTAACTATTGAAACCGACCTTACTAACAGAACAAAAGAGGTTGTTGCAGGAGCTGAAGTGATTGCTTATAATCCAAGTTTACCATCGGGAAGCACAAAAGCTTTTGTTGGAATATCTGATGCAGAAGGAAAATATGAAATTAAAGTTCCTGTTAATTCAGATGGTTATGATGATATTACTGTTGAACATAGATCAATTGATACAACAAGAACTGTTGGAGTAAGTAAAAATTATGTTTATACAGTAGAAACTCAAAATGCATTATATGAAGCAGAATATTATGAAGCAACGGATATTTCAGTTGTTCCAAGTGCTGTAATTACTATTGGTGCTCCGGCTGCTTCAGGTTCAGGTTTTGAACTTACAACCGAAGTTGATACTTCAACATCTCTATTAACTGATGCAACAGGTAATTACTGGAATATGGATATTCTTACAACCGGATCCGGTTATTTCCCAAATATTACCGGTTCAGATACTACTGTTTGGGTTTTCTTTTCTCCGGATACTAAAGGGCTCGACACTGCACGTGTTGAATTAACTTTTGAAAAGAATGGTGGACTTGTAAGTATTGATGGCATGTTGAACTATGGTACCTGGAATGGACGTAATGCTAAGTATTCTGCAAAACCTACAATTGATCTTAATGTAGGTGGTGGTACCGGCGCCGAAATTTACTATGATTTCAGATTATATTACAATGTAAAAATTAATAATAATGGTACCGGATACATAACTTTGCCTACTGTTAAAAAGACTTATGTATCATATGGAGTTCAGAATATTAACACCTACAGTTTATCATCGTATGCTTTTATTGCTAATGGTAGTATATATGCCGATGGTGGTGACATACTTTCAACTGAAGGAAGATATGACAGTGCTCCAACCTTTACAATTGTTGATGATGAAAGCAGTCAGGCTTTTGCTTATTTTAATTATTGGGATATAGGTACAGACAGTACATTCAATGCAGGTTATAGTTGGATTTCTGCTGGTGATAATTACGACCCGGGTAATCCTCCAACAGTTACTATTACTTCTTTAGCAAGTTATGGGTCAGGTGTTGAATTCAGGGCTGAAGTAAGTTCAACCGGTGTTATTAATAAC
>JAUVUS010000086.1 GCA_030600865.1 Bacteroidales bacterium
ATATTTGCATTTCTTCTACGCTTGCACTTTCTGATAAAATGTTTTCCCAAACCATTTCATATTTTACATACGATTCTTCAGGAGTTGGTTTTTCAATTGCTCTTAAAAGGAAATGAAAACCAAAAACTGCAACAGCCCAAATCAAAATTAATTTAATGGCCAAATTTCTGTTCCATTTAGCTTGGGCAGTAGTAGGTTTAAAAAAACTGATGTGATAATCGTTCTGATTAGATTCCATGTTTTTTTAGTTTATATTGTTTCAATTTAGTTTCGACGAAGATAATTTTTTATTGTAGATAATCAATGAATTGACATTATTTTTTTAAAGCACAATTGTTAGTAAAACCTGAATGCTTCATGTAATAAAGGATTGATAAAAGAGAATAAAATATACAGATGTTTGGATGTTTCGATTGTTATTTTAACAAAACAGGATCGTGTAATATTTCTTTTGCACCAATATAAAAATATAAGGCACTAAAAGTCATAAAAACATGACTAATGTCGAAATGATTAAACCATGGTGATAAACCCCACTTGTTCATGAAGAATAATGCTCCGAGTGCAGAAAACCCTATAGCTATAAGGAATAATTTGCTTCCCTTTTTTTTTGTTTTAAGAAAAACTAAGAGGTTGAAATTTAAAACTACTATTAAGAGTCCGTAAGCTGAGTGTACTTCAACAAAGAAAAAATTAAGAGTAACAAACGTAATAGTAACAAAAGTTAGTAATTCAATAATATTAAGCCACGCAAAAAAGGTTCCCACTTTGCTATTTATAAGTGGTCGTGCATATTCTATTGAAGCACGTTCAACAAGTGCTATTGAAAACATACTTGTAAGCCAGCCGGGTAATTTCCATGGATTTGCTACATCTTTCAATAAATTTTCACCAAAAATCTTTGCAATCACATTTATAAACCCCTCAGGAGATTCCCACTGTGCATCAAATAAATACAGAAAACCATGTCCGATTATTCCTCCTATAGCAGTTGCAATACCCATACTTAAAAAATAATATCTTAAATACAGGTGAACCTTATTTTTAACATCTATCTTATTTAATTTATAGAAAGCGTAAAAACATACAAACGAAACCATTAGGTCAGTAATAGTAGTAACAGGTTCATCAATGCGTAAACCAAAGGGAAATATTGAAGGTTGTTCAAAAAACATAATATGTGTAAGTTAATAAACTGGCACCATTATTTCAAATTAGTTATTATTATTTTTGATTAATTAAAGTACTTTTGTGACAGTACATAATTTAAGTAGAGTGTTATATATTTGCCTACTTACAAAAACAAGAATGTTTTGAGAAAATTATTTATATTATTTATTTCTATAGTAATTGTTTCAATTAAACTGTCAGCTCAGACTGATGATTTTATTCCTTCGTATGCATTTGGAATAAAACAGGGAATTAATTCTTCATCGGTTAGTTTTTCGCCCGGAATAAAACAAGGTACAACACTGGGATATATAGGAGGATTAGTATACAAATACCAAAATGATATGTATCCTAATGGGTGGGTTTTTGGACTACAAATTGAACTTAACTATACTCAGAAAGGCTGGACTGAGGACCTTGATACTATAAATAATTCATACAGCAGAAAGTTAGATTATATTGAATTACCCTTAATTACTCATATAGTTATAGGAAAACGACCAAAACTTAAATATTATATTAATCTGGGAACATCGTTCGCTTATTTTTTATCTGAAAAAGAAAATATAGAAGTAAATAATGAGTTATACCGGCGTGAATATTATGAAAAAGAAGTTGAGAATTATTTTGATTATAGCGGATTGGGTGAATTAGGAATAACTTATAATACTGGAATTGGAGAATTTCAGGCTGGTGTAAGGTATCAATTAACATTTACAGATTTATTTAAAACTACTTCGGAAACTATATTTGAGAATTCCCAGAATCAGATCTGGAGTTTCTCAATTACTTATTTTTTCCTCGGCAATCAAAATTAATACTCTTGAACATATTGGTTTATTTGGTGTTTAGTTTCTGAAATTAATTACTAATGCTAAATTAAAATCATGAAAAAAATATTTACATTAATCATACTTACCTTATTCTCATTATCGGTAATGTCACAAACTAAAAGTTTATATGATTTTGCTGTTAAAAATATTGATGGAGAAGATTTTAACCTTTCATCATTAAAAGGTAAAAAGGTGCTGGTTGTTAATACTGCATCGAAATGCGGACTTACACCACAGTATGAAGATTTACAAAAACTATATGAGCGATACAGTTCTAAAGATTTTATTATTATAGGATTTCCTGCAAACAACTTTATGAAACAAGAACCGGGTTCAAATTCTGAGATTAAGCAATTCTGTTCATCGGAATATAATGTTACTTTCCCTATGATGTCGAAAATATCAGTGAAAGGAGATAATATTAATCCATTGTATCAATGGCTAACGGAAAAGGAACTGAATGGAAAAATGGATTCAAAAGTAAAATGGAATTTTCAGAAATATATGATTGATGAAAACGGTAAATTGATTGATGTAGCTTATCCTAAAACAAATCCGTTTGATGATCAGATAATAAATTGGATAGAAAATAAAATGTAATAGCACTCTTAAATTATAGTCTTCCGCATTTGGTTAATCCCGAATGCGGTTTTTGTATTTTAATAGGTTGTTTATATGAAATATTTATTCGTTTGTAGATTTTCTTTGTTTTATATAGGGTAAAAGAGTTTATTGTAATCTATATATTATTAAACCTTTAACTATGAAAAATATACCTTACTTAATCTTAATATTAATAGCTTTTGCTTGTGTTGAGCAAAAAGAAGAATGCAAATTCCCTGAATTAAAAGGCGAATATTTTGGTCAGATATTACCTGGTGATTCCGCTATATTGTTTGCTCCTGGTATTATTTCAACAGGAATGGGTGATAGAGATATCGCTATAACCCCAGATGGTAAAGAGATATTTTTTACCAGGGTAATTGGTAATTCAGACTATTCTACTATTTTTTATACAAATGAAATAAATGGTAAATGGACAAAACCTGAAGTTTTTGAGTTTTGCAAAGATGTAGAATATAAATATACAGAACCATTTGTGTCTTGTGATGGCAAGAAATTGTTTTTTATTTCGAATAAACCTAATGTTGAAGGTCAAGAATCTTATGATATTTGGGTTTCGGAAAAAGATGGAAATAATAATTGGACTGAACCATACAATTTAGGGGAACCAGTTAATACTGATCAAAATGAATTTTTCCCTTCTTTAACATCAGATGGAACATTGTATTATAATCACTTTGATCCGGAATCAAAAGCAGAATTCATTTATAGATCAAAATTAGTTAACGGGCAATATACTACACCGGAAATATTAAGCGAAAAGGTAAATGGAGGACGCGCACGATTTAATGCCTATATTTCGCCAGATGAAAGTTTTATTATTGTTCCTACATTTGGTTTGCTAAATTCCTATGGAGCAACTGATTATTATATTGTTTTCAGAGATGAACAAGATAATTGGAGTGATCCTATAAATATGGGTGATAAAGTAAACAGTGCTAATGGACGAGAATGGTCGGCATCTTTGTCTCCTGATGGAAAGTATTTATTTTACATGTCGGCAAAAATACCAGAAAACAGTAAAGATATAAAAGAGTTTTCTGCTGATAATTTTTATGATATGCACAATTCTCCGCAGAATGGGTTTTCTGATATTTATTGGATAAAAACTGATTTTATTAACGATTTACGTAAACAAGCCAAATTTTAAACTAAATATTTATGAAAAAGCTACTAATAAGTTTAATACTAGCAATTCCTGTAATTTGTAATGCTCAGGTTAAAATTGATTATCCCGGGGATATTCTACCATCGGACAGTGCATTACTTTTTGCACCAAATTTAATTAATACAGGTTTATATACTAGAGATTTTAGTATGACACCTGATGGTAAAGAAATATATTTTTCAATAATGGCTGGACGTGCTGCTGTTATCATGGTTGCATATTATGAAAATGGAAAATGGAATGAACCTGAAATTGCTCCTTTTTCTGGAAGTAAACAATTCTTTGATTTTGAGCCTCATGTTTCTCCTAATGGAAAACAAATCTTATTTCTTTCAACCAGACCCAAAAAGGGACAAGAACCAAAACCCGGATGGGCATATCAGAATATTTGTGTGGTAGACAGAACAGATAATGGCTGGAGTGAACCATATGAAATTGGAATCCCGATAAATACAGATAATAACGAATTTTTCCCGTCATTAACTGATAATGGAGATTTGTATTTTAATCATTCAGTTGAATTTACAGATGTAGCATTGTATTGCTCAAAGAATATAAATGGGAAATATATTGAACCGGAAAAACTGTCATTCAAAAATGATAGTAATATGTTATTATATAATGCTACTGTTTCAAGAGATGAGAGTTTTATCTTAACTTGTGGATCGAACAAAAATAATCGAAATCAAACAAAATATTATATTGCTTTTAATTTAGGTGATAATAAGTGGAGTGATTTATACGATTTATCTGATTATTTAGGTAATGAAGGTGGTAGAGCAGCATCAATTTCATTATCGCCGGATGGTAAATTTATTTTCTTTAGTACTGTACTTCTTGATCAAAAATATAGTAATATTTATCCGGGAATGAAAATATCGAAGATTATTGAAAATAGGATGAAACCTCAAGTAGGATCATCTAATATTTATTGGATTAGTTCAGATTTTATAAATATAATTAAAGAAAAGACAATCAATAATATACCACTTTAGGTTTCTATACGTAATTGTAATATTATTAAGTCAACAGTAAAATTACTGTTGACTTTTTTAATTCTCGCAGAAACGGGCAATAACCGTATAAGCATTTTGCAAACCCAATTCTCCAGATACACTCATGTCCATACATCCATTTTCAGACTCTTTTAAATAAATGTAAGTTAACCCGCGATTATAATATGCTTCGGCAAATATCGGTTCTAACTTGATAACATTATTATAAATATCAATTGCTTTACGATATTCACGTGTTTTTAAATATGTGTTTGCCAGGTTATATGCTGAGAAAATAAATTCAGGTGCAAGCTCAAGGGATTTTAAGTAATCGTCAATAACCAAATCATAATCACGAATACTTTCATATGATTTTAATGTACTTATATTATTTGAGTTATTCATAGGATTAATCAATATCACTTCATTTTCCTGTTCAAGCAATTTCATATAATCAATCATTTCTGATCTGATATTTGCTTTGCAATAATAGACCATGAAATTACCCGGATCAGCTTTTAATGCCAGATCAAGATCTGAAAGGGCTCCGTTGTAATTTTTAATTAAACTTTTATATACGCTACTTTGAATGAGATTTTTAACTTTATTACTTGTATTATTATATTCAACATTTAATCTTTCAATTTCATTGCTAATAAGATTTGTTTCGAAGACATCTTCAATTTTATTTTCAATAATTAACCCTAATTCAAAATATTCACCTTTAATATTTTCAATATTTTCAAATAACACCGATAGCCTCTTAAAATATTTGCTGTTATTTTCACCATAAAGTAGTTTGAAGTTATTTTCGGGTACTATACGTTCATTAAATTTAGGGTTGTTATAAAACCTGCTACTGGATTTAAGTGTAATTAAACTTTGGAAATTAGCAGCAGTATCAGCATAACTCGCATAGGAATTCTGGTTTTGCTTAACATTTTCAATTATCTGATCAGCTTTCTCCCTGTCATCAATGGCACCATTAAGATCATTTAATCTTTGCCGAACCGTAGATCTGTTTATATATGCCTTGGCAAAATCGGGGTAAATTTCTATGGCATGCGAAAAATCGATAAAAGCACCTTGTAAATCATTTATCTGCAATTTTATTGAGCCTCTGTTAAAATATGATAGTATGTTTTGTGGGTTTAACTCAATTACTTTATCTAAATCTTTTATTGCTTCCTTACTTTTTCCTTCTTCATTTTTTATTAATGCTCTGTTAAAAAGAGCCATTGAATTATCCGGCTCTATGTGAATAGCAGTATCCAAATCCAAAATTGATATTTCAACTTTTTTAAGATGATAATTAGCCAGCGACCGATTAATATATCCACTGGCATTTAAGGGATCTAATTCTATGACCTTATTATAATTAATAATTGCAGTATCAAATTTATGCCACTCAGAATAAAGTATTCCTATGTTCATATATACATCAATATAATCCGGATCAATATCGAGCGCTTTTTCATAATCAACAAGTGCAGCTATGGTATCTTCAAGTAGATTATTAGCTAATCCCCTGTAAAAATAGGCTCTTTTATTCTTTTTAGTTATTTCAAGCGATTTATTAAAATCAGATATGGCTTGATTATATTGATTGATTTTTATTTTACAAAATCCTCGTGTTACATAAAAATCAGGCTCAATAGCATTAAGTTTTATTGCATCATTAAAATCATTTATTGCCAAATAATGCTTCTTTAAATTAATTCGTGTATAACCTCTGTATCTTAAAGCATCAGTATGATTAGGTTTATATTCAATGGCTTTATTGTAATCTTGTTCGGCTCCCATATAATCCATTAAATTATACTTTGCTATACCGCGCATAAAATAAGGTTCTGAGAGTTCAGGCTTGACTCTAATTACAATATTAAACGATTCAATTGCATCGTTAAATTTTTCGGCATACAATTGTGCTCTACCACGATTAAGATAGTAGTTAATATTTAATTGTGCGCTTAAACTTAATGAAAGACTTATAAAAAGGAGAAATAAGAGAGTTGTTCTTTTCATTACATGTATATCAATTTCAGGATTTTAGTTAATTCATGTTCATCAATTTCGTCAAATTGATTATATTCGTTACTATCAACGTCTAAAACACCAATAATATTTCCATCCTGATTTTTTAAAGGTAAAACTATTTCTGATTTTGAACGAGAATCGCAAGCTATATGTTCAGGGAATTTTTCAACATCAGGAACAATAATAGCCTTTTGCTGATTAATTACTGCCCAACAAACTCCAGTATCTTTTTTAAGTTCCTGACAAGCTACCGGTCCCTGGTATTGTCCTACAACTAATTTATCGTCTTTTGTAAAATAAAATCCTGTCCAAAAAAAGTATTCCATTTTATGATGTAAAACCGCAATAATTGATGACATTCGTGCAAACGGATCACTTGTTTTTGGAAGTAATTCTTCTAACTGTTTATATATTCGTTGATAACGAGCTTGTTTTTTATTTTTATCCATAAACATTGGCTTTAAATATCCAAAGGTAATATTTTTTCAAATGCTTAAATATTAAATTATGTTAACCTTTATCCTTATAATTTGTTTATTAAACTTAAAGTAAATTTGCCAGTCTATGAATTGTTAATTAATACTCATGAATTTCAGATTAGTTAAGGACCTAAATAAACAGGAATTAAAATCGTTTAAACTCCATGTATCTTTTTCGGTTATCGATGGATTAATACGTGGTGCCTTAATCTTAAATGAATTTGTATTCGTAAAAAGTTTAAATGGATCTAGTTATCAGTTAAGTTTTTTATTTCAGTCGAGTGTAATTGTTATGTTACTTTCAATTATTTTTAATGAATTAATTTTTAGATCAAAAAATAAACGTAGGCTATTACGTAAAGCAGGATTCCTGACACATCTACCAATGTTGATTTTATTATTCTTCCCTAGAAATCCGGAAGTTTATGCAGTTGATTCAATTTATCATTATCTATTTTTGTTTGTATTTTTTACATACTATTTATCTTATCCAATTACATTGCCAGCCATAAACTTGTTTTTGAAAAACGCTTATTCCAAAAATAATTTTGGGAAATTATATAGTATTTCAACTTCGATTAGGCAAGTTTTACAAATGGTAATAATATTTTTGTTTGGGTGGTTACTTGATATTGATAATTACTCATTCACTTATATTATGCCAATACTTGGAGTGCTTGGTTTTATAAGTATAATAATATTGACAAGGATTGATTATATACAAAAAACAATTCCGAATATCGCAGGTGGTATAATATCATCATCAATAGATTCTATAAAGAAGTTATTAAAGATTTTAAAAACCAATAAAGCTTATTTTGATTACGAAGTTGGATTTATGTTTTATGGCTTTGCTTTTATGAGTACAAAAGCTGTAATTATAATTTTTTACTATGAAGTTCTTGTTTTAAATTATTCGAGTGTTGCATTTTATCAGAATGTTTATAATATAGTTGCTATTTTATTACTTCCGTTTTTTGGTAAATTAATAGGAAAAATGGATCCGCGAAAATTCACTATTTATCCATTTCTTGCAATGGCTGGCTATATTTTATTTATTGCAGTATCTGAATTTGATC
>JAUVUS010000026.1 GCA_030600865.1 Bacteroidales bacterium
AAAACACCTAAAACAATTAGAGAAGATTTTAAAGAACTGTCATTAGAGGTAACCATCCCAATACCTGCAAATGCTGCTATAAAGAGAAATACTGCTAAAGGATTTGATAGCGTAAGAAAAAACACAGATAAATAATCTTCGATAAGTTTATTTTTTTTTCTTCTATGTTTTCGAATTTGCTTTATTGGATTTGTATTGAAAATTTTGGTCCCCAGGAATATTAAAACACCTCCGCCTATCAATTGAATAAAAAACTGTTTTTCTTCAATAAAATTAATAATATATGTTAATCCTAAGGCTGCAACTAATGCAAAAAACATATCAACAGTTGCTGCTCCCATTCCTGATATTAAACCTGAATACCTTCCCTTATTTATTGTTCGTTGAATACATAAAACACCAACGGGTCCTAATGGTATCGAAGCTAAAAATCCAACAATAAGTCCTTTTATTAAAAATTCTACTCCCACAATTTACAAATGCCTTAAGTTTGAAATACCTAAAATACCTAAAATATCTAACCTGCCAGCCATAATATTTGCTATTTTAAGACAGGCTGGAGTTTTAATTTCTATTTTCATATCTAATTCTTTATAATTTATTTAAAAATCGCCTTAGGCACTACTGCTTGCCACAGGCAGGCTTAATTTTACATGAACCCCTGTTGATTGACTTATTAGTTACATTTTTTTAATAATGAATACTGAATATTGAATGATGAATTTAGAAATATAGTTAATAAATTTTCTTATTTTTTAATATTATTTTTTTCAGCAGTTTGAATACTTGTAACAATAATAGCAATGAGTTCATTATTTTCTTTAATAATAGGATCAAGCTTTTTTACAGGCTCGATCAAAGGTTTACGAACGATGATTTTTAAACAAACAAGACTTTCTCTTAATTCTTTTAAAACAATTTTAAGTTTGTGAATAAAATCTTTTGTTGACTCGGCACTTTGTGCTTCTCCATAATTTAAAGCTGGTGCTGTTCCACACCTAATTAATTGATTGCCTATTTGATTTGCAAGTTTTGTATTTGGTAAAGCTTCAACAATATCACTAATACGAATTGCAAAATCAATTAACCTATCTTCCAAATCAAATTTGTACTTCATTATTCGATGTTTAGTGTTCAATATTCATAATTCATTAGTAAAAAACAATCCGTTAAACAGCCTTTAAATTAACAATTAATTCTAGTAACCAGTATTTTTTACTAACAACTTGGGTTCCAGCATTTCAAATATGGAATATTTTACACCTTCTCTGCCAAAACCTGAATTTTTTATTCCGCCATAAGGCATATGATCCACTCTAAAAGTAGGTACATCATTAACAATTACGCCTCCAACTTCCAGCTCATTATATGCCTGATTCATTTCATCAATTCCATTGGTAAAAACACCAGCCTGCAATCCATATTCTGAATCATTAACATTTTTAACAGCATCACTAAAGTTAGTGTATTTTTCGATTGTAACAACAGGTCCAAATACTTCCAGTGAGCAAACTTTCATTTCGTTTTTTGTATTTGTAATAATAGTTGGTTCAAAGTATGTCTCATTTCTTTTTCCACCAAACAAAACTTCAGCTCCATCTTTAACGGCCTCATTTACCCATTCCTCAACACGCAACGCATTTTCTTCATCAATCATAACAGATATATCAGTTGCAGGATTATCAGGTGCACCAAATCTTAGTTTTTTTGTTCCTTCTATGAATTTATCTACAAATTTTTCGAAAATACTTTCCTGAACATATATTCTTTGTACATGAATACAAACTTGTCCTGAATATGCAAAACCTCCAACTAAACACTTTTTAACAGCCAGATCAATATCGGCTTGATTTGAAACAATTACACCCGCATTACCACCTAACTCCAGTACAATTTTCTTTTTACCTGCATTTGCTTTCATTTTCCAACCAACAGCAGGTGATCCTGTAAATGAAAGCATTTGAATTCTATCATCTGTAACTAATTGATTCCCCGCTTCCCGATCCATAGGAAGAACTGAAAAAGCTCCTTTTGGCAAATCAGTATTATCAATTATTTTAGCCAGTTCTAATACAGATAAAGGTGTTGAACGTGCCGGTTTTATTATAATTGGGTTGCCAGCATCAATAGCCGGGGCAATTTTATGTACTGCCAGATTCAATGGAAAATTGAAAGGTGCAATTCCTGCAATTAATCCAACAGGGAAATATTTAACTAAACCTTCCTTTCCTTCCCCTGCAGGAGTCCAGTCAATTGAGAAATATTCTTTAGGCAATCGTTTCGACTCTTCGGCAGCAACAGTAAAAACCTGTATTGCTCTATAAATTTCACCTAGTGCATATTTTAATGGTTTACCTGCTTCTTTAGACAAGGTTAGAGCCAGTTCTTTTTTCTTTTCAGAAATTCTGCCTGCAATATCATTTAATATTTTATATTTCTGATAAGAAGGCAAATCACGCATTATACTTTTAACTTCTAATGCTTTATTAATGGCGTTTTCCAGTTCCTCTTTTCCCGCTAAATATGTTTCCCCAACCACTGAATTATCAAATGGATTAGTAACAACTAATTTTTGATCTGTTTTAATAAATTTTCCTGCTATATATAATTTATAATCATTCATAGGTTTGGCCTCATAAAAACAAATGCAAAATTAGCTTTTTTGATAAAGATTCCTATATAGTACCAGCAATAAAACTCTACAAAATTAGAAATTTTTCTTTTGGCAATATTTTCAGTTTTCTTGCAAACACTATATAAATCAATGGTCTGTTTACAAAAAGATGAAACATATCATCAAATAAATTGTTAATTTATATCTTATCTTTATGCCTTAAATTTTTAAATATGTACAAAATAAATCTAAACAATAAAGCCTGGCAGTGGATAACTCTGGTTTTTCTTTCATTAATATGGGGTAGTAGTTTTATCCTTATGAAAAAAGGACTTCGCTCTTATAGTCATGACCAGGTAGCTGCTTTAAGGATTTTTATTTCTTTTTTAGCATTCTTACCCTTTGGAATAAAAAATTTAAAAAAAGTAAGTAAAGAAAATATATATTCATTACTAATTGTTGGATTTATTGGATCAACAATACCTGCATTCCTGTTTACAAAAGCCCAGACAAATATTGATAGTGCTTTAGCAGGGATACTAAACTCAATTACTCCTTTATTTACCTTAATAATTGGATTGATTTTTTATAAAAGTACCGCTAAGCTTATTAATGCTGTTGGTATTTTCTTAGGATTAATTGGAGCATTAGGTTTGATTATACATACTTCAAGTGACAGTAATATTTTAGGTAATGTAAATTATTATGGTCTTTATGTGGAATTAGCAACAATCTGCTATGGAATAAATGTAAATCAGGTAAAATATAAAATCAAAGGATTAAATGGATTAGAGTTAACCTCGATGGCTTTTATGTTTGTTGGTCCTTTTGCCGGAATATATCTACTCTTTACTGATTTTTCATTTGCATTATCAACAAACGACTACATGCTAAACCTTGGATACATAGCTATCCTTGCAGTTATTGGAACTGTTATGGCTTTAGTAATTTTTAATACTTTAATTCAATATACATCAGCGCTCTTTGGTGCCTCTGTAACTTATATAATTCCAATATTTGCTATAGCGTGGGGAATTTTTGACGGTGAGAAAATTACAATTATTCAGTTTTTATGGATTGGTTTAATTCTGACCGGTGTATACCTGGTTAATAAGCGAAACCAAAAATGAAACAGACTATGTCTGTAATAAATATTGAGACACTCACGAACATAATTAAAATTCATGTGACACTATTTCAGGGCAAATCACAATTTTTGAACTAATGAAAAAATCATCACGTTTTATTTTAGTAATTTTAAGTAGCATTTTGCTAACACTTCCATGGTATCAGCAATTTTCAGGATTAATTATTTTAGTTGCTCTGGTTCCATTGTTATTTGTCGAAGATTATATTTATCAAACCGGCGAAAATAATAAACCTATTATTCTTATAGGATATTCTGCACTTAGCTTTGCAATTTGGAATATTCTGACAACATATTGGGTCCATAATGCAGCATTTATTGGTGTTGTTGCCGCAGTAATTGTAAATACTATTTTAATGACAACCACTTTTTGGATGTTTCATTTTACTAAACGGAAATTAGGTCCTAAGATTGGACAATTTGCATTATTGGTTTACTGGATAGGATTTGAACATTTATATTTAAATGCAGAAATTTCATGGCCATGGTTAAAGTTAGGAAATGCTTTGGCTAAAGATATAAAACTAATACAATGGTACGAATTTACAGGAACACTGGGAGGAACATTTTGGATTGTAGTATTAAATATTATGTGTTTTAATCTTCTCAAATCATATATTAATTCGAGAGATTTTAAACCATTAATTCCACGAATTGCATTATTTATTTCAATTATATTGATTCCTATATTTATATCTCTTATAATTTATAATAATTACGAAGAAAAAGGTAAAGATTATAATATTGCAGTTCTACAACCAAACATTGATCCATATAACGAAAAATTTGGTGGTTTATCGCATTTTCAACAATTAAATATTATTATGGATTTAGCTGATAGCATTACAGATGAATCAATTGATTATGTAGTTGCTCCTGAAACAGCACTTGATAATTCGATTTGGATAAACAACCTGAAAAACAATTATTCAATTCAAGTAATAAAGAATTTTGTAAATAACAGACCCGGAGTAAATTTTGTAACCGGAATAGATTGTTATAAACGTTTTATGCCTAATGAAGAATTAACATCAACGTCAAGATACTGGGAAAAAGAAAATTTCTATTACGATGCTTATAATTCTGCAATACAGATTGATACAAACAATCATATTCCTATTTACCATAAATCAAAATTAGTGGTCGGCGTTGAGAAAATGCCTTATCCTAAATTATTTAAATTATTGGGAAATGTTATTCTTGATTTAGGAGGGACAACAGGCAGTCGCGGAACTCAAAATTATAGGGGAACATTTAAACATTCTGTTGATGATGTCATGATTGCTCCTGTAATTTGCTATGAATCAATTTATGGAGAATTTGTTACAGATTACATAAAAAATGGTGCTGACTTTATATTTGTTATTACGAATGATGGATGGTGGGGCAATACCGCCGGGTATAAACAACATCTGAATTATTCACAACTTAGAGCAATTGAAACCAGAAGGAGTATTGCAAGATCAGCAAATACCGGGATCTCGGCATTTATAAACCAAAGAGGAGAAATCTTGAGTAGAACACAATGGTGGGTTCGTGATGCGATAAAAAATACCATAAAAGCTAATACTGAATTAACATTTTATGTAAAATATGGCGATTATATTGGACGATTAGCCGGTTTTCTTGCTATATTTATTTTTTTATACGCTATTGTTCAAAATGTATTAAATAAATCAGTATTAAAAAAAATTAACTAATAAATGTTGCTTATGGCATTATTCTTGTGATCGGAATAGCAATTTTAATTATACCTAAAAGACGATTATCAACAAATGAAACAATTATCAATTCTATTTACACTTATTTTTATAACTCTATTTTCGTTTTCTCAAGAAAAACACACTATTAGCGGTTATGTGAAAGATGAAGCCGGAGAAGAATTAATTGGTGCTACAATTTACATTCAAAGTCTAAAAACAGGTACAGTTACAAATGTTTACGGATTTTATTCTATCACTTTAATAGCTGGAAATTATAATATCGATTATTCTTATATTGGATGTGAAACCCAAACAAAAAAAATTAACCTTAATCAAAATTATAGCTTTAATATTACATTAATTGAAGCATCTAAAACAATTGACGAAGTTGTTATAACAGCGGAACGAAAGAATGAAAATGTTGTTAAAACTGAAATGAGCACAATGAAATTGCAGGCAAAAGATATTAAGAGAGTTCCTGCATTATTTGGAGAAGTTGATGTTATTAAAACTTTACAATTGCTTCCCGGGGTTCAGGCGACAGGAGAAGGATTTTCAGGATTTAATGTGCGTGGTGGTAGTCCGGATCAAAACCTTATTCTTTTTGATGAAGCTACAGTATATAATGCATCCCATTTAATGGGATTTTTCTCAGTTTTTAATAATGATGCCATTAAGGATGTTAAGTTGTATAAAGGAGATATTCCTGCTCAGTATGGAGGACGATTGTCTTCGCTTCTCGATATAAGGATGAAAGAAGGTAATCAGAAAAAATTTCAGGCTACCGGTGGGTTAGGAACCATATCATCCAGACTTACTTTAGAGGGGCCAATTATTGAAGATAAATGGTCGGTATTGGTTGCCGGAAGGAGGACTTACGTAGACCTAATGCTATTATTATCCAGTGATGATGCAGTTAAGTCTAACAAACTATATTTCTATGACTTAAACCTTAAAACAAACTATAAAATAAGCGATAAGGACAGAATTTATGTTTCAGGCTATTTTGGACGTGATGTTTTTAAGTTTGGAGATATGTTTGGCTTTGATTGGGGTAACTACACATTAACAACCCGTTGGAATCATTTATTTACTGAAAAACTCTTTTCTAATTTCTCATTTATATATAGTAAGTATGATTATATAATGGAGAGCGGTACAGATGCCTCCGGATTTAAGTGGACTTCAAACCTTGAAGATTATAAACTAAAAGCGGATTTTAATTATTACCCTAATCCTAATAATACAATTAAATTTGGTCTGGAAGCAATTCATCATCATTTTAATCCGGGTTTTGCAAGAGGCACAGGAGATTCTACAGCAATGTATAATTCTTTGGAAATGCCTGAATCTAGTGCTATGGAATATGCTATTTATTTAAGTAACGAACATAAATTAACAAATAAACTCACTCTAAATTATGGATTAAGAGGATCTGTTTTTCAAAACATGGGTAAAGCTACTGTATACAATTTCGATGATTCTTATCAAAAAATTGATTCCACAACTTATAAAAGCTGGGATATTTTTAATACATTTTATGGACTGGAACCACGATTAAGCTTAAATTATACAATAAACCAAAGATCATCTGTCAAAGCAAGTTATTCCAGAACCAAACAATACGTGCATTTGGCTTCGAATAGTACAGCTGGTTCGCCATTAGATGTATGGCTTCCATCAAGTCCCAATATTGATCCTCAATTAGCAAATCAAGCTGCAATTGGATATTTCAGAAATTTTTTGAATGATGCTTATGAAACATCCATCGAGATTTATTATAAAGATATGGATAACCAGATAGACTTTAGAGATCATGCTGATTTAATGCTCAATCCTGAACTGGAAGGTGAGTTTAGAGTAGGTGATGCGTGGTCGTATGGAGCAGAGTTCTTTATTCGTAAGCAACAAGGTAAATTTACCGGATGGATTAGCTATACATTATCAAAAGCTGAAAGAAAAATTCCTGAAATAAACTCCGGGAAAGTATATTCATCATCATATGACAGGCCTCATAACATTGCAATTGTTGGAATGTACGATCTGACAAAACGTTGGAATATTGCTGCAACATGGGTATATGCAACAGGTTCGCCTGTTACCTTCCCTACAGGAAGGTATGAGCAAGGAAACATGATTATACCTATTTATAGTGATAGAAATAGTTACAGAATGCCAGACTATCACCGAATGGATTTATCTATCACATTAAAAAGTAAAGAAAAACCAAATAAACGTTTAAAAAACGAGTTAAATGTATCAATATACAATATCTACAACAGGCACAATGCCTGGATGATATATTTTGGACCGGATGAAGATGATCCAACCATAACAAAAGCTGAAAAAGTTTACGTTTTTCCTATAATACCATCATTAACCTGGAATTTTTATTTTTAATATAGGATAAATATGAAAAAACTTATATATATAACAATCGCATTTATAGTTTTAGCTTCTGCATGTACGGAAAGCCTTGATGTTGACTTAGATAGCGCTCATGTAAGATTAGTTGTTCAAGGATCGATAAGCGACGAACTTAAAACACATCAGGTATCATTGACAAAAAGCGCCGACTATTTCTCTAACAGACCTGCCGACAGAGTAACCGGAGCTACTGTTACAATTTCTGATGGAGAAAACACTTTTAATCTAACTGAAATATCGGATGGCTTATATGAAACAGATACCATTATAGGTGAAATAGGTAAAACCTACACTTTAACAATAGATTCTGAAGGAGAAACATACACTTCAAGTTGCTATTTAAATTATTGCGCCCCTATTGATTCAATAAATTTTGGATACTACGATTGGAGCGAATATTACGAAACGAATGACACCATGCTATATATCCTTTTAAATGCACTGGAACCAGAAACACCCGGCGACTTTTACTTATGGAACGTTTATAAAAACGGAGTATTGGAATCAGACACACTTCACGAAGTTTATTTTTCTGATGATATTTTTGTTAATGGAAATTACATGTATGACGTAATGGTACAATTGGTCGAAGATGTTTCTATTGGAGACACTATTACTCTTGAAATGCAAGCTATTACAGAGGAATATTATAATTATATTACTCAGATCATGACCGAAACGATATGGAATATGGGACCTCTCGATGGCCCTCCTGCTAATCCTGCAGGTAATATTAGTAATGGTGCGATGGGATTCTTTCTGGCATATTCCGTAGAGAATATCACTTCTATAGTGCCTGAAGAAGATGAATGGATATTAATTGAATGGTATTAAACAAAAAAGGGCTGAAAATTTTTCAGCCCTTTTTTGTTTTTATATTTTCTATCTACTTAAATTCTTTTTCCATATCTGAATCTACAAAAATACGTCCACAATATTCACAAACAATAATTTTTTTACGCAAACGAACATCTAACTGTCGTTGTGGTGGAATTTTATTAAAACAACCACCACATGCATCACGATGAACCGGAACAACTGCTAAACCATTACGTGCATTTCCTCTGATTTTCTTATATGCATTTCGTAAACGATCTTCAATAACTTCCTGAATTGCTAATGACTTTTTTTCTAAGCCTTCTTCTTCTTTTTGAGTTTCAGATGTGATAGAATCTAATTCTGATTTTTTTGTTTCCAAATCGTCAGTACGATCTTCAAGTACACCTCTAGATTCTTCAATTACAACCTTTTTTTCTTCAATTTTTACAGTGTATTCTTTTATCCTCTTTTCATAAAGTTCAATCTCAAGAGTTTGAAATTCTATTTCTTTAGACAAAGAATCAAATTCGCGATTATTACGAACATTGTTTTGTTGTTCTGTATATTTTTTGATTGAAGCTTGAGATTCTTTTATTTCGTTCTTTTTATTTGTAATATATTCTTCAAGCTTAACGACATCATCTTCAAAATTCTGAACTCGCGTTTGTAAACCTTCTATTTCATCTTCCAAATCCTGAACTTCAAGAGGCAACTCTCCACGCAAACGTTTAATATTATCAATTTTTGAATCTATCATTTGTAGTTCAAATAAAGCTTTTAATTTCTCCTCAACAGTTAAGTCTGTGTTTTCCTTTACTTTAGCCATTTTTTTATAAATAATTTATCGGATTCGAATTTATTTCTGTCAAATGAAGTGCAAATTTAGGAAAATTTTTCATAAGTAATTCATAAAAAAGTTCTTTTGTAATTTGTTCCGTTTCAAAATGCCCAATATCAGCAATTACAATTTGCCCATCGGCATCAAAAAACTGGTGATATTTAAAATCTCCTGACACAAAAATATCTGCATTTTCTCTAATCGCATTTTTTAATAAAAAGCTACCACTCCCTCCACAAATTGCTACTTTCTTTATAGGTTTATTCAGCAACTTGGTATGTCGCACACATTTAGCAGAAAATATTTTTTTTAATTGATTTAAAAATACAATCTCATTGACTTCATTATCTAACTCTCCCACAACTCCAAATCCAACTCTGTTAAAATCATTTTCCAATGGATATAAATCATATGCAACTTCCTCGTAAGGATGTGAATTTATTAATGCGCTAATAATTTTATTTTTAAGATGTTTTGGAAATATTGTTTCTACTCTCACCTCTCGTTCAAAATGAACTTCGCCTTTATTTCCAACAAAAGGATTGGTTTCTTCTCCTGCTCTAAACGACCCTTTCCCTTCGGTATTGTAACTACACATATCGTAATTCCCAATATGCCCTGCTCCGGCCTCAAATACAGCTTTGCGAGTTTCATCAGCTTGTTCTGTGGGAACAAAATAAACTAACTTTATAAGATGATTTGATACCGGGGCTAAAATCTTTTGATTTTTCAATTTTAATTTTTCAGCAATTTTACTGCTTACTCCGCCCCATATGCTGTCCAAATTAGTATGTGATGCATAAATAGCAATGTCGTTTTTAATAGCTTTAATTATTACACGCTCAACATAATTTTTCCCTGTAAACTTGTTAAGTCCTGATAAAACAATTGGATGATGAGCCAAAATTAAATTAGCATTTTTCTTTACGGCTTCATCTACAACTTCCTCGGTAACATCTACAGTAATTAATACTCCAGACAATTCCATATCAGGATTGCCAACAATTAATCCTGCATTATCATAATCTTCCTGATATGCCAATGGTATAACCGATTCTATAAAAGAAACAATTTCTTTTAGTTTCATTATTTTTACATTTTGGATTTAAAAGATAAAAAACGTGAGATTAAATTTCTTCACGTATTTCTAATAAAAGCGACTTAATTTCTTTTAGGGATTTTATGACTTCAAAATTATTCATTGTTCCGTCTTTGTTCTCTTTTAGTTTCTTTTTAGCTCCTGTTAGTGTTAGTCCAAGTTCCTTTACCAAATAATAAATAATATGAAAATGCTCAATATCCTCTATAGTAAAAAATCTATTGCCTTTTTTATTCTTTTTAGGTTTAATAATATCAAATTCCTTTTCCCAATAACGTATTAATGAAGGATTTACATTAAACATCTCGGCAACTTCACCTATACTATAATATAGTTTCTCAACTCTTTTTTCTTTATAAGGCATATCTTGTTTTTATTACGGACTGTTGAACCAATAAAAGTAAAAAATAAATTGAAACAATCAAAGTTAATTCTTTAATCCAAAACAATATAAATAACCATCACGAGATGCGATGTATATTTTATTATTCCAAACGATTGGAGTAGATTCAAATGAACCTTCACGTTTATCAAGTAACTCAAATTGATTTTGATCATCATATTTAAAGAGATAAATTCCCCAATATCCTGCTACAATCAATTTATTGTCAACAAAAATCGGGGTTGAAATTGAAGGTCCGATTTTTTTCTTAAAAACTAATTTAGGTGTATTATAAACGGTTACGCTATCCGGGCCTAATACAGTTCTGGTCGAATCAATACTTTTATGATCAACAACATACAAGTATTCATCAATCCCAACAAAAGCCGCCAAATGAGTTTGGTTATTGTTTATATAATTATCATTTATTCCAATTGATCCGATAATACCACCTTCCCAACCTACAAAATCTTTATCTTCAACCGGAAAATACCAGACAACGGCATCTTCCGGATTTCTCGAAGGGTTTAATTTAAAAGCACCTCCCTTACCTTTAATATATTGTTTCTCCACAGATACCAGAATACAGCTATCAGAAGTAATAATAGCTGAACCATCTATATCTGAGCCAATATAAAAATCCCAGTCTAATTCTCTTGAATTTAAATTATATCCGAAAATATGTCCTGATCCTGAAGCAACATAAATATGATTACCTAACAATGAAGGTGATGATTCGGTAACGATATTATTTCGATGATTATAAACAT
>JAUVUS010000256.1 GCA_030600865.1 Bacteroidales bacterium
GCCAAAAAACCCAATTTGCCCGTATTTATACCAACAATTGGAATGTTTGAATCGCGAACAACTGTTGTAGCATCCAAAATAGTACCATCACCTCCAATGCTAAATAATAAATCAACATTATTTTTAATTTCGAGATGTTTCGAAAATACCGATACTAAATCCGTGTTTAAATCAATTTCTCTTTTTAAGAAATCATAGAATTTTTTATAAATAGTAATCTCGATATTATTCTTATAAAGAATTTCAAAGAATTTTTTTACGTATTCTGTAAATCCTTTATCGAAATTACGACCATAAATAGCTACTTTCATTTTAATCTTCAATTATTGGAGCACCAAGGTGGAAAAATATTCCATGTTCTCCAAATTTATTCAATGAATATTCAATTCGCAAAACTTTATCGTAATAATAGAATTAGCTTTTTGAAAGGAAACGTTACAGATTACCATCAGGTATTTAAGAATCGCATAAATGAATCGTATCTGTCGCTATAAAGATCTTCCTGTTCGTCAAATTCCATGAACGATGCTTTTATACTATATTCATAACGATTAAATGTCTGTATAATTGATGTTAGATCAGTAATATTTAATTTTAATGTTACTTCAAGTTTTGTGGAATCCGCTAATGTGTTAACGTACATACTCAGAATTTTCGCATCGTTTGATTCGATGATTTGCGAAATCTCGCTCATTGAATAATCACTTTGTGCAATTTCTAAAACAATAATTCCACCAGGTTTTTCAATTGCTGACAATTTTGAAAAATAATGTAACAAATCTGCCATTTGAACAACGCCCAAAAACTTATTTTGATGATCGAGAACAGGAACAACTGTCAATTTTAGTCTTGCAGCAACTTCCATTATCTCGTAAATATGCTGGTCGTACCTTACTGAAGGTCTTCGTAACGACAATGTATGATTTCCAATTGGTTCTTCAGGATTATTTAAATCAAAAATATCGGTATCGGAAATGAGGCCTAAAAATTCCTCGTTGTTTACTATTGGCAAATGCGAAATACGAAAAACTTCCATCCAGTTCAAAGCCTCAACAGCAGTGTCGGAAGTACGCAACGCAGGAATTTCATCTGATATTAAATCTTTTGCCAACATTGTAATTGTATTACTTTCAATTTACTACCAATCTAACTTTGGTATTATTGCAAAAATACAAACCATTTTTTGGGACTATTGGAATATTGGATTGATGGAATATTGTACTTTTTATAAATCTAACTATATTTCTCTTCCATTAAACCATAATTCCATTATTCCAAATTAAATATTTAAATATAAAATTTTGTTTTAAACTATCCTTCTTTTAAAATTAGTTTGTTTTAAACAAATTTGTTCTCAAAAATACTCTTATTTTTGCTCTATTAACAAGTACAAATATTAATTTGTTTATTTCACTGTCAAATAACTAGATATGACAAGACTTAGTGTAAATATAAATAAAATTGCGACATTAAGAAATGCCCGAGGCGGAAATTATCCAAATGTTTTAGATGCCGCTATTAACTGTCAACGATTTGGGGCAGAAGGCGTAACCGTTCATCCACGACCTGACGAACGTCATATTCGTTACCAGGATGCTTATGATATAAAACCTATTATTACTACTGAATTCAATATTGAAGGATTTCCAACCGAGAAATTTATTAAACTTGTTTTAGATATTAAACCCACACAAGTGACACTGGTTCCAGATCCTCCCGATGCTTTAACTTCCAATGCAGGATGGGATACAATTAAAAATAAAAGTTTTTTAAAAGATGTGATCACCCAATTTAAATCGGCAGGAATTCGCACTTCTATTTTTATAGAAACTGATTCTGAATTAATTAAAAATGCAGTTGATACTGGCACAGACAGAATAGAATTATATACAGAGCCTTATGCTGCTAATTTCCATAAAAACAGAGAAAAAGCTATTGCTTCATTTATAAAAGCTGCGGAAACGGCTAATTCGGTTGGACTGGGATTAAATGCGGGTCATGATTTAGATCTGGATAATCTAAAATATTTTAATCAGAATATACCGGGACTACTTGAAGTATCAATTGGTCATGCATTAATTTCTGATGCCTTATATCTTGGATTAGAAAATACAATTCAAATGTATTTGAGAGAGTTGAAGTAAACAAGACAATAGATTTTAGTATCAAGTATCAAGAAAATTATTAATCTTGATTCTCATTACTCGTTTCTCAAATCTAATTAAAAAATGAAATTATTCTTTAGAAAATATGGTGAGGGGCCTCCTTTAATAATTATTCATGGTTTATATGGTTCATCAGATAATTGGGTAGGTATTGGACGAAAATTAGCCAAAAACTTTGAAGTTTTTTTAATTGATCAACGAAATCATGGTAGATCGCCACATTCTGACGATCATACATATCAACTTTTAAGAGAAGATTTACGAGAATTTATGGATAAACAATCCATTCAATAAGCCATTATTATCGGTCATTCAATGGGTGGAAAAACAGCTATGTTTTTTGCTGCCAATTATCCCGAACGAGTGAGTCATTTAATTATAACAGACATCTCCCCAAAATCATATAAGTCAACAGATTCAGATCAATTGCTGGCTCATTCTAAAATTATTCGTGCAATGTATAATCTCGATTTTTATGGTATAAGCAACCGACAAGAAATTGATGATGTTTTGGCAAAATCAATTCCTGAAAACAGAATCCGACAGTTTCTTTTAAAAAATATAAAACGATCTAAGAATAACGAATACAGCTGGAGTTTGAATATCAAAGTCATTAGAAATGAACTTGCTAATATAATGGAAGGGCTAGATGAAAACCAACCTGAAATTACCGGATTTCCAATTCTTTTTATTAAAGGAGGAAATTCAGATTATATTTTAGACAAAGATAAAAAAGCTATACAGCAAATTTTTCCATATGCCGATATCAAAACTATTCCAAATGCAGGTCATTGGCTACATGCAGAGCAACCTGAAAAATTTCTAAAAGCTGTAACTGATTTTATTCTTATAAATTAAAATAAAGTAGCAGACTCAATGTTTTCCTGCTTTATTAATTCTTCACCTTTGTATTTTAAAAGCAACTGAGCCACTGCCAATACATCTTTTTCACAATATCTTACAACTCTTTGCAAGTCCTTATCTTTCCAGTAAACTTCAGCAACCATGCTTCCATCAATATCATCCTTTGGCGTTGGAATATTAAAAATATGAGTTAATAAATTTAAAGAAGTATATTTTTTATAATCACCAAATTTCCAAAGATCCATTGTATCTAAAAACATTACTTCCCAGGGTTTTTTACCGGCAATATCTAAAATTTTGGGGAGTTTTATTCCGTTTATCAACATTCTGCGAGCCATATAAGGAAAGTCGAACTCTTTACCATTATGAGCACACAACTGCAAATCAGAATTTGATGTATGATATTTTTGAAGCATTTCTGAAAATTCCTTTAACAATATGTACTCATCGTCACCGAAAAAAGACTTTAGCCTGAATGTTCTGTTAGTACCTTTCTTAACAGAAATACCAACCGAGATACAAATTATTTTCCCAAACTCTGAATATATACCTGCTCTCTGGTAAACATCTGAAGCAGATTGTTCTTCATCTCTGAAATAAGTTGATTTTTTATCCCAGAATTGTTTAAATTCTTTTGGAACTTCGTCAAAATCAGAATACTGTGGAACAGTTTCTATATCGAGAAATAAAATATTTTCTATATTGATTTTATCCAGCATAAGCTATTTGCCTAATTTAAGGTTCTTTTCAATAATGGAAGTTAAAAGATCAATACCTACTTTATTATTTCCGCCCTGAGGTATTATAACATCGGCATACCTTTTAGTTGGCTCAATAAATTGCAGGTGCATTGGTTTAACAGTTTTTTCGTATCTTTCTAAAACTTTATTTACAGATCGTCCCCGCTCAACCAAATCACGATTAATAACCCGTATTAAGCGGTCATCATTGTCTGCATCAACAAATACTTTAATATCCATTAGATTTCGTAGTTGTGCATTTTGAAGTATTAAAATTCCTTCAATGATAACAACCTTTTTAGGTTTTACAGTAATGGTTTCTTCAGATCTGGTGCATGTTAAATACGAATAAATTGGTTGTTGTATTTCTTTGCCCGCTTTAAGCATTTTAATATGTTCAGTCAATAATTTGAATTCTAATGATCCGGGATGGTCAAAATTCATTTCCTGGCGTACTTCCAATGGCAAATGGCTATTATCTTTGTAATATGAATCTTGTGTAATAATCGCGACTTCATCCTTTGGTAAACCTTCAATAACTTTTTTTACTACCGTCGTTTTTCCCGATCCTGTTCCACCTGCAATACCAATAATAAAAGACATATCAATAATAATTTAATAACTTTATGCAATATTTTTGCATGAAGATAATATAAATATATACAAAAATTGCAGATTACGAATTTTAAAATATTTGAGATGAACGAGTTATATCCATTAAAATTTAAACCAATATTAAAAGAAAAGATCTGGGGCGGACAAAATCTAAAGTCATCATTAAATAAGGACATACCAGCAAGTAAAAAGATTGGTGAAAGCTGGGAATTATCCGGAGTTAAAAATAATGTTTCTGTCATTGAAAATGGATTTCTGGCAAAAAACAGGCTTGATGACCTGATTGAAATCTATATGGGCGATTTAGTTGGAGACAGAGTTTATGATCAATTTGGAACAAATTTCCCTTTACTTATAAAATTTATTGATGCTAATGATGTTCTATCAATACAGGTTCATCCTGATGATGAATTAGCAAAACAAAGGCATAATTCAA
>JAUVUS010000438.1 GCA_030600865.1 Bacteroidales bacterium
AATATTAACAGTTTTTTATTTCAATCCTCGTTTTTCAAGCAATGCATCAATTGAAGGTTCTTTACCACGAAACTTAAGATATTGTTCCATTCCTTCACCCATTCCATTTTCAGCCAAAACATGTTTTCTGAATTTTGCCGCTAATTCCTGGTTATATAAATCACCACTTTCCTTAAATGCATTGAATGCATCAGAATCTAAAACCTCAGCCCATAAGTAAACGTAGTATCCTGCAGAATATCCACCACTAAAAATATGTGAAAAATAAGTGCTTCGATATCTTGGAATAATTTCATCAATTAATCCGATTTCATCCATAGCCGCCTTTTCAAAAGCATTAACATCTATGTTTTTAGTATTTTCAATAGTATGCCATTCTAAATCAAGTAATGAGGCTGCTACATATTCAACAGTTGCAAATCCCTGATTAAAGTGTCCACTCTTTTGAATCTTTTCAATTAACTCGTCAGGAATAACTTCTCCTGTTTCGTAATGTTTAGCATAAGCTTTTAATACCTCGGCTTCACCTGCCCAGTTTTCCATTACTTGAGCAGGTAATTCAACATAATCTCTTGGAACGTCACGAGAAGTTCTTCTGTAATGACCATCAGCAAAGAAATTATGCAATGCATGACCAAATTCATGGAAAAAAGTTGTTGTTTCATCCCAACTTAATAATGCCGGCATATCTCCTGTCGGACGCGTAAAATTAGTAACAATATATACTACGGGATAAATCTTTTCACCATCTTCGTACGCACCACTTCTCATAGCACCACACCAAGCTCCTCCCCTTTTTCCAGGACGTGGATAGCTGTCAATATAAAGAATTGATAAGTGAGATCCGTCAGCTTCTTTTACTTCATATACTTTTACTTCCTCATGATAAACAGGAATATCAGTTCTTTCCTCAAATTGTAATCCATACAATTTATTTGAAACATAGAAAATTCCTTCACGCACATTATCTAATGAGAAATATTGTTTTAACTCCTCTTTGTCTAAATCATATTTTTGTTTACGTAATTTCTCGGTATAATACCACCAATCCCATGATTGGAGTTTAAAGTTTCCACCTTCAGCATCAATTATTTTTTGTATTTCATCACGTTCTTTTTTCGAAACTTCTAATGCTGGTTCCCAAACTTTATGTAAAAAATCATAAACATTTTCCGGGGTTTTTGCCATATTATTATCAATTACATATTCAGCGTAATTTCCATATCCAAGTAATTTCGCACGCTGGTCACGTAACGTAACAACTTCTGCAATTATCTCTTTACTATCATTTTTATTGTCGTTATCACCCCTATGGTAATATGCTTTATAAATTTTCTCTCGAAGTTCTCTTTTTTGCGAATAGGTGAGAAAAGGAATCCAACTAGGTTTTTGTAGAGTAAATACCCATTTACCTTCCATTTCATCTTGTTTAGCCTTTTCATTTGCAGCAAAAACAACTCCTTTAGGTAAGCCAATAAGGTCTTCTTCGTTTTCAATAATTAATTTATAATCATTGTTTTCTGCTAATAAGTTCTCTCCAAACTTTAATGAAAGCATCGATAGTTGTTCATTGATCTTCTTTAGTTCTTCTCTTTGCTCTTCGGGAAGTGCAGCACCATTTCTTTCAAAATCACGATAATATTTCTCAACCAATCTCATTTGTTCCTGGTCTAATCCCAAGCTTTCCCGTTTATCATAAACTGCTTTTATTCTTTTAAATAAATCTTGATTTAATCCTATCTCATTTCGGTGAACCGACATAAGTGGAGTTAATTCACGAGCAATTTTCTGTAGTGTTGGATTCGTATTAGCAGAATTTAAGCTATAAAATACTCGTGCTCTACGTAAAATCTCTCCCGATTGATCGAAAGGAATAATTGTATTTTCAAAATTTGGTTCTTCCGGATTATTAACTATAGCACCAATTTCTGCTTTTTCTTGCTCAATACCTTCCTTAAAGGCCGGAATGTAATGTGTTGTATCAATTAAATCAAAAGGAGGTACCTGAAAAGGAGTATCAAATTCAGTTAAGAAAGGATTCTCAGTACTTATTTTCCCTCCTTGATCAGTACAACTAAAAATTACCATGCTGGTTACGATTAACAATAGTGTAAGTTTCTTCATGTGATTTATTTTATGGTTAAGATTTTAAAAATGTTTTTAAAGATAATAAATCAATTAATAAGTATAAAATCTTATAAAACAGATTATAACAACAACATTTTTTTAGATGGTGATTTTTGTAAATGGTTTAACCTAAAAAAAGGATAAAAAAAACATCCCGGCCCCCCGGGATGCTAACACTCTAATTTATTAACCTTGCTATTATAGTGAAGTAAAATAATAGCCCTATTTATTCATTACAAATATACGACATAAATTGATATTCAAAGCTCGAAAACAACAAAAAAAATACTTTTTGTGTTTTTTTAACACTTCTATAAAATCAATAATTCCTAAAGCCTGTTAAAACTAATAAAAATAGCTTTCTATTTTTACACAACATATTCAATTTAGTAACCTATTACCCACAAAACTTGTTGTTCTTCAATGCATTTATCAGTCATTTCGATAATTCCTTTATTAACCAGAATAAGTTTATCAAGGTATAAATTCCATTTCTCTGTCCATTTATTATCCTCCACTGTGAGTTCGTCAATAAATTCTTGTCCAAGAAAAACCTGATCTAAATAATTCTGAAAATCTTCGAAGCTTTTAATGTTTTGCAAAGTCTCTAATTTAGAGATCAACTCATTTCGTAAAGGAACAATTTTTCGCGCATTATATTTCGTAGCTCCAAAAAATTCATAAAGCTTATTTG
>JAUVUS010000375.1 GCA_030600865.1 Bacteroidales bacterium
GAATTTTGTTGTTAAGGAATTACCCGATGAATACAATATTCCCAGAGCTGATCAGGTTGATATGATTAATAAATCGAAAAAGTTTTTTAAAGAAGCAGATAATTTCGAAATGGAAGATTTTGCCGAAAAGGTTATTGAGGACAAAGATCTTATCGACAGTTTCAATAGTTATAAAAAAGTTTACGAATCGGAAAATGAAATACAAATTTCGAACGAATTTGATATTTCACATAGTGCTGTAAAAAAACAATCGCGTGTAATGAAAAGTGTTATAAAACTTGATAAAAACTTTCATATTTATGTGCATGGTAACCGCGAATATATTGTAAAAGGTTTTGATGAAAAAACAGGGATGCAATATTACCAGGTGTTTTTTAAAGAAGAAAAGTAATGAACGGAAATAACAGATCGAATATTAAACAGGGGATGCAAGTGGCTATTGTTCTTAAGAAAGATCAAAGAACCGGAAATTTAACCGAAGGTATTGTTCAGGATATTCTTACCAAATCGGCAACTCATCCACACGGAATAAAAGTTAGATTAACAACGGGTGAAATTGGACGGGTAAAAGAGATTTTAGATTCATAGATGGTGCTGAATATTTAAGAAAGAATAATTAAATTTAAGTTGTTTTATATTTACAATAAACTTTAAAATTATAGTACGATGAAAAAAGTAATAAAAATTTCAGTTATAATAATTGGAATTATTTTGATTCCTGTTATTGGTGTAATCAGCTATTTCTATGTAGCATTTAACAACTTTTCACTCGAAGATGAATATCAGGTGAATGAAAACAACCTTGCTTATTTTAATGAATCTTACAACGAAGCTCGTTACGATTTTAAGTTAAAATCAAATGAATTATCATTAAAATATCCCGGTACAAAAACGTTCGAATTACCAGTAATGAGTAATAAGGATACCAATTTAACTATTGATTTCTGCTTTATTCCGGGATCAAAAAAGGCAGATAAAATAATTATTCTCAGTTCCGGGGTTCACGGTCTGGAAGGTTATGTTGGTAATGCTGTGCAACTTTTTTTTATGGATAATTACATTAATGATGAGTTCCTGGAAAATGCAGGTATTTTTCTTATTCACAGTGTAAACCCTTATGGTTTTAAATACACAAGGAGAGTTACAGAAAATAATGTTGATTTAAATCGTAATAGTGGTATTGACAAGGAATTATACCAGACAAAAAATGAAGGTTATCCAAAAGTTTATGATTTAATAAACCCAAAAGAAAAAGCTAATCCAGGAAGTATTGCTAACCGTTTTTTCTTTGTAAAAGCTATTAAAAATATTGTTAAAGAATCAATGCCAGTACTAAGGCAGGCTGTTCTACAGGGTCAATATGAGTTTCCCGAAGGAATGTATTATGGTGGCAAGGATTCTGAACCACAAATTCAAGACCTTATACCAATTATTGATACCATATGTGACCCTTACCAAACGGTATTTGCCATAGATTTACATACTGCATACGGGGAGCGGGGTAAGTTACATTTATTTCCAAATCCTGTAGAAGAATCTGTTAAAAAACGGATGGAAATTATTTTTGAAGGTTTTCAAATTGACTGGGGCGATTCAGATGATTTTTATACTTATTCCGGAGACTTTGCCGGTTATATTGGAAAGATCAATAATGATAAAGTTTTTATCCCGATGCTTTTTGAATATGGAACTATGGATAGTCAGACAACAATTGGCTCAATAAAATCTCTGCATGTTATGATATTGGAAAATCAGGGTGAGCATTATGGATTTAAATCTGAAGGGGATATGAAAAAAGTAAAAAATGATTTTATGGAGATGTATTATCCTTCATCTGAAGCATGGAAAAGCCATATTATTGATGAAACCAAAATCATATTTGATAAATCCCTGAAGCAATTTAGTGAATTGGAATTGAAATAGGATTTTAAAAAGAATCTTGAATGAACCTAGAAAATAATTTATCAGCTAAAGATTTTATTCAAAAAATTTTTATTGAGGAAACCGGACGACTTGTCGATGCTGGATTTTATCATTTTGCATTTGTTATTATGGCTCAGGGATTAGAGACATTAGGTAGTTTTTTAGATTCAAAACCTTTAAAAGCACGGGAACAGTCAAAGCTTCGTTTTTCGCATGCGATTAATCGATTAATGCCTGTTAAATATACCAAACTGAATAATAATCATGCTTTATATGATCAGCTACGAGCAAGCCTGGCTCACACCTTTACTGTAAGCAGACAAACATATTTAACATCGAAATCTAATGTTGATTATGGAAAAAAACATCTTCATGAAATAGATGGGAAATTAATTTTAGTTGTCGAAGATTTTTATGTGGATTTTAAAAAAGCCTGTGAGCGACTTTTGGATGGAATGGATAAAGGAATTATATCAGAAAAAAAGATCCTCTCTGATTTTTATTATACTTTTTAATTCAAGATTAACTATCATTTGGTTTCAATAAATTCAAAAGGAATTTCAAGGATGGACTGATATTCTAAGCCTTTTTCTTCAATTAATTTATCTCCGTGTTCGAAATACCAGCTTATTTTAATTTCAGAACCGGCTTTGGCAATTTTCTGAAATTCGAAGAATAATTCATAAAGCATTTTAGCTGACGAAGAATTAAAATATTCAAGTTTACAAATCAAATGTGTTGATTTATTGGGTGATTTTAAGTAATCAGAAACCCACTCAAAAATTGGAGTAAAAAATTTAGTAGTATCTTCCGGTAAAGAGTCTCCGGTTATTTCAAACTGGTTATTTTCTTTGTCAAATATAATTTCAGGAGTATCTCGGGTTCCTTTAATTTCAAGTTTTGATAACATCGATAAAAATTTATGCAATTACATTAAACGATAGAAATGATTTTTTATCATCAATTTTTTGGATGGAATAATTTATTGGGGAAATCAGTCGTCGTGCAATATCAATAAGCCCTATTCCGGATCCTCCATTATTTGGAACGTTTCGTTCCCTTAATTTACTAAGATAAAAGTCCTTTATCTCTTTTTTGTTAAGCCCGTTAATATAATCAAGATGTTTTTTCAGTTCGTCAACTTTTTCATTACTGATTAAATTTCCGGTATTTATTACAAAATACTCTTCCGATTCCCCGATCATAAAGATTCCTTCTTTTTTATTATCTTCTTTTAAACAATGATGACTAATATTTTGGAGCAGTTCAACAAGAATATGATAAACCTTCTTTTTTGATAAGGCATCTTTTTTCTCTCTTTGAAGATTTTCTTCAATAATTTTTAAAACAGGAAAAATTGCATCTTGCGAGAAATCTCCTTTATGTATAACCATGATATCTTCCGACACCATTTTTTGATGATAATCTATTGCTGAACCAATTTCAAAATTATAATCAGGGTTTTCTGTACCTTCTTCTATATTTGATTTTAAAATTATTTGATTGTAAAAAAATGAGAAATGTTCATCAAAATCTTTAAAAACATATTCTAATTTTTGTCCTGA
>JAUVUS010000347.1 GCA_030600865.1 Bacteroidales bacterium
AATAGCTTCGTGACAATCGTGCTCAAAAGCAACAGGTTCTTTACCTTCTTTTATTAATTTCTCGTTTAACGAATCTAACATTTCAATGAAAGACATTTCTGCATCAACATCATCCAGTTCATATTTTTCAAATTTTCCTTTGGCTTTAGCATTCGCTTGCTTCCAAATATTTAGTTTTATTTTCATTTTTTTAATTTTTTGATTTTAGTATAGAGAACCAGGTTATCAATATTTAAACTCAGAACTTTTAACTATAAACTCATAACTTACTTGTAACTTCTAACTTTTACTTCAACATTTTCGAACTTGAGTTCTTCCTTGTAAAGTTTTGGCTCTTTATCTTCACCTTGATATTCCCAAGCAGCAACAAAAGAGTATTTATCATCTATTCGCATTGCTTCACCACCTTCCGATCTGCTTTCTTCACGAAAGTGGGCACCACATGATTCTTTACGATTTAGAGCATCATTCACAATCAGGATGGCTAAATCTATAAAATCAGCTACTCTACTAGCTTTTTCAAGCTCCTGATTTATTTCATCAGTTTTACCAGGAATTTTTAAATCGCTCCAGAATTCCTTCTTAAGTTCAGCTATCATTTCCTGCGCTTTCTTCAAGCCTTCTTCGTTACGCTGCATTCCTGAATAAGTCCACATAATATGGCCTAATCTTTTATGGAAAGATGTTGCAGTTTGAGTTCCGTTGATACTTAAAAACTTATCAAGTACTGCTTTCGCATTATTCTCTGCTTCAACAAATTCCGGAGAGTCTGTAGAAGGTACTTTTGTTGTAATTTCGTCAGATAAGTAATTTGATACTGTATATGGAGCAATGAAATATCCATCACCAGCTCCCTGCATTAATGAACTCGCTCCTAAACGGTTTGCTCCATGATCTGAGAAATTAGCTTCACCAATAGCAAACAGTCCGGGAATTGTTGTCATTAAGTTATAATCTACCCAAAGTCCACCCATAGTATAGTGTCCTGCAGGATAAATCATCATTGGAGTTTCATATGGAACTTCGCCGGTAATTTTTTCATACATTGCAAAGAGGTTTCCATATTTACCTTTAATTACTTTTTTACCTTGTTTCGCTAACGCATCTCTAAAATCAAGATATACGGCCAAACCTGTTTTACCTACACCGAAACCATTATCGCAACGTTCTTTAGCCGCACGTGATGCAACATCGCGAGGAACTAAGTTCCCAAATGCAGGATAACGACGTTCTAAGAAATAATCACGTTCTTCGTCTGGAATTTCAGTTGGGCGGCGTTTATCACCCTCAGCTTTCGGAACCCATATACGACCATCATTTCTTAATGATTCTGACATTAATGTCAGTTTCGACTGATATTCATTTAATACAGGAATACATGTTGGGTGAATCTGAATAAAACTTGGATTTCCAAACAAAGCTCCTTTTCTATATGCTTGCATTGCTGCTGAACCATTAGATTGTACTGCCAGGGTAGATAAATAATAAATAGTTCCATATCCGCCGGTTGCTAATACAACAGCATGCGCAGCATGACGTTCCATTTCGCCGGTAACAAGATTACGTGTAATAATTCCTCGTGCTTTGCCATCGATAACAACAACATCAAGCATTTGTTGACGGCTAAACATTGTAGCTTTACCCAAAGCTACCTGACGTTTAAGTGCAGAATAGCCTCCAAGAAGCACTTGTTGTCCTGTTTGTCCTTGCGCATAATTTGTACGTGATACCTGAACTCCACCAAATGTTCTGTTGGCTAGGGTACCACCGTACTCGCGTGCAAAAGGAACTCCCTGGGCAGTAAGTTGATCGATGATATCGCTACTTACCTCAGCTGCACGATATACATTTGCTTCGCGAGCACGATAATCACCACCTTTAATCATATCATAAAATAAACGATAAACACTATCGCCATCGTTTTTATTATTTCTTGAAGCATTAATTCCACCTTGTGCAGCTACAGAGTGCGCACGACGAGCAGAATCCTGAAAACAAAAAACTTTTACATTATATCCCATTTCTGCTAACGATGCAGCAGCTGGGGCACCTGCAATTCCTGTGCCTACAACAATGATATCTAACTTTTTCCTGTTGTTTGGACTAACCAGCTTCTGCGTAGCTTTATATTTCGACCACTTTTCAGCCAATGGGCCTTCCGGTATTTTAGCATCTAATTTACTCATAGTGTATATATTACTATTTTTTATTCGATTGATTATTTATATGACAAATTTAACAAGGAAATAAATTGGAATTAAAGCAAATCCACCTGCAATAATTACTGCGTAGATATAAGCTATAACTTTTAATCTGCCAATCCATTTGTCATTATTCCAACCAATGGTTTGGAATACAGACCAGAAACCGTGTGTAAGGTGCAAGAAAAGGAAGATTGCTCCTATTATATACAGAGCATCATACCACCACCATCCTTTAAACAATCCGGCAACAAGACCATAAACATCATGCAATTCTGTCTGACCTCCATCATAGGAAATTGCTGCCACGGTTCCGAATTTAATTTTCCAGAAGAAGTTCGTCAGGTGAATTACAAGAAAAACAAGTATCAAACCACCAAGAATATACATATTCTTAGAAGCCCATGATGTTTTTGTTTTGCTTGCCACTTTGTAATTTTGTGGCCTTGCCATCTGGTTTTTCAGTGTAATAAAAGATGCATAAAAAATATGCACAATAAACCCAAGTGCTAAAATTGGTTCGATGACTTTCATTATTGGGTTGCTACTCATAAAATTAGCAGCCTGATTAAATAATTCGCCATCTCCAAAAAGCAATAAAGAGTTTAAAATTAAATGGACTTTTAAAAATACCATGAGAAACAAGCCTGTTATACTCATGAAAAATTTTTGTCCAATAGATGAAGTGAAAAATTTGGTCATAGAATTTAATTTTTATAGAACATTATTTATAACTTGCAATTAAATTTAGAAACATGTAGATGTTTACACACAAATATATTTTCTAATAAATACAAATACAATGTTTAGAAACACAATAACAATAATTTAAAATTGTTCTAAGTTATGAAATATCCTCAGTTAAATACTTTGCTATTTGAAAAAAACAGAAAAAAATTAATTAAATATTTACAATCAAATTCTTTAGCTGTAATTCATTCAAACGATCAAATGCCGCGAAACGGGGATCAGTATTTTCCTTTTCGTCAAAATTCAGATCTGTTTTATTTAACCGGAATTGATCAGGAAAAAACAATTTTAACACTTTGCCCTAATCATCCTAACAAAGATTTAAGAGAAATTCTTTTTATAATAGAAAGTAATGAAAAGATTGCTGTTTGGGAAGGACATAAATATACAAAAGAGGAAGCCCAAAAAACATCCGGAATAAAAACAATAAAATATTTAAGCGAATTTGAATCTATTTTTAGAGAAATTGCTATAAAAGCCGAAAATGTTTATTTAAATTTAAATGAAAATCCCAAATTCAAACCCGACATAACTTCTGTTGATGAGCGTTTTATCAACGTTTTAGAAAAGGACTTTCCGGCACATGTGAAAGAACGTCTTGCACCTATCATGAAACAACTTCGATTAAAAAAGGAAGCTGAAGAAATCGAACTAATGAAAGAAGCTTGCGATATTACGGGAAAAACATTTCAGCGAATTTTAAAATTTGTTAAACCGGGTGTTACTGAGTATGAAGTTGAAGCAGAAATTACTCACGAATTTTTATGGAATAAAGCTACAGGACATGCTTACGATCCAATTATTGCGAGTGGTAAAAAT
>JAUVUS010000020.1 GCA_030600865.1 Bacteroidales bacterium
ATTCCTTCTTTTTGCATTCCGGGAAGATTGTCTTTAAAAGCATCAGGTCTCCAAACAGGGCAGTTATTGTCCTCAAGATATTTAATATTTGTATCTCCTCTTAAGAACCATATTGTTTCATGAAACACAGATCTTGTAGCCATTTTTTTAGAAGTTAATAAAGGATACCCTTTTCTAAGATCATATTCATTTTGATACCCAAATAAGGAAATAATTCCAGAACCTTTACTTCCTCCTTTAAAATTTGAACGATCAGAAGTTAAAATTGCTTTTGAATGATCTAAATACTGTTGTGCCATTTTTATTTTTGTTTTTAGATGATATTTTCTTCAAAAATAGTTTTTATTTTTTTTAATTAACGATCTCCAAAGTTTAAAGTATGGTAAAATTATCAACAAAAATCATTGATCCTTGTTAATAAATCAACCCCTTTTTTGCTACACGATAAAATAGGGTGGTTAGCTACCTAGAATCTCTTATTTGTAAGATAAAGTAACTTCGTAAATAGCTTTGCTGTAGCGGTTGCATCACCTATTGCTGTATGTCTTCCTTCAACTTTAATTCCAAAATAGTCAAAGGCCTCATCAGATGAAATTGCCTTTTGCTTTATATGGCCTGCCAGGTAGAGATAATATAGGATTGAAGAAGTGTCAATAATCCTATGCGAAAAAAAATTACTGAAATCTTCGTTATTCTTTGAAAAGAGGAGTCTTAAAAAACTAACATCAAACTGAACATTATGACCAGCTAATGTAATTTTTCCTTGCCGAGAAAAATGCTTGCTGATAAATTGTAATATTTTTTCAATAGCTAGAGATGGGGAGATTGCTGTTCGCTTATGCTTTTCTATATCAATTCTGTTTATAGATAAAGCCTCCTCAGAAACAGAAAGTATTCCATCATTGATTAGCAATTCTTGTGAATCAATAATCTTCATATCCTCCCAAACAACCATTGCTAATGATAATAGCGAATGCCTATTTGGATCTAATCCTCCTGTCTCTGTATCAATAAATAACAATCTATCTCGCATCTCAGTAGTTTTTCTTCAAATAATTGAACAAAGATATTAAAGTTTAATTTCTATCTAACGTCTCGAATAAAACACAGTTTTAATGAGTTTTATTTATTGACACTAAAACTAAATAAAATTTAGTACTAATTTGTGCTTTATTTGTTTCTTATATGTACCTAGTTTGTGTAAGTGTCACAATATCAAAGTAAAATACTTTCTGTATCGGGGAAGTAACTCTTTTAAATAAAATATTAAATTGTAAGATTATTTTTATTTACTTAACCTCAAATTTGGTAGTAGATGTTTTTGTTTCCCCTTTTTTGGTTATCCCAATTATTTTTATAATATATTTCCCCTGAATATCAGAAGTTGTAAAAGAAATACTAGTAGAGCTATTAATATCAAATTCTAAGTTAGGATTCCAAAATAATGTATTTCTTGAATCAGGAATATTGCTTAAAGAAGGTATGTTATAACTATCATCTATACTAGTTTTTTCTTCTAAAAATAAGTAATTTAAAAAAATCCCGGATTCAGGTAACTTTATACCTGCTAAATCATTTTCAATTGATACTATATTAATTATTCCTCCATAAGTTACATTTCCTTTAATATATGGGGCCGTAACTACCTCAATTCTTGATATATTCTCTGGGGAAATTTCTAAAATATTTTCAATATTATTAACTGGTACCAAATCAACCATTACCAGAGGTTCATAAATTGCAAGTTCCGGATGATTACCTATAATTTTAAATTGTTTTCTTCCTTTAGATTTTTTAAGTCTAACTAGAAATGGTATTTCAGTAAAATAATCTTCAAGTGTTGGTAAGGAGATGTAATCATCTAAATATAAGATACTGGTTGGTTTACCATAAAAGGGCAAACTATCAGAGTACAGAGAATAGTTTTCATATTGTTTAACACTTGTGTCAGATGAAAAATGATTATGCACTTTACAGTTAATTGCAAGTTTATATGCAATTCTTTGTTCTTTTTTTGTTAATGAAAATTTTGGGTTTGGTAATTCAATATTATTTGTACAAAAATCATTATCTATTAGCAATTCAGGAGTTATGTCTTTCAAGTATTCCATACTTATAAAGATGTCTTTATTCCCATAGAAATCAGGCAATGCAAAATAGAAATAGCCTTTTGAATTAGTAATTACTGAATAAAAAATATTTTTATTATTTTCTAAAATAGATAAGTTTATTGTTTTTTGCGATAATGGATAATTTGTTGTTTTGTTCTTTAATAATCCTGTTAATGTAATACCTCTTGTTTCCGGCATATAAATATTTGAGTAATTTGTTGTCTCCTGTGATGATATTCTTTTATAATTTGTTGTAAATTCAGGTGTTACTGTTACAATAATATTTAGTAATGAATCAACAAGCTTGTTACTGACTTTAATAGTAACATTTTCTCGTATTGAAAAAATATTTTTTGATATTTCTATATTAAAATTATTATGACCCTCCTTTAAACTTACCAACTTTAAGTTACTGGTTTCATTAGAATGATTAACACCATTTAAAATGTCTTTATTGTATGGATTTATAATTTTTATATACTGGTAATCATAAGATGATGGGCCATTATTACGCATAAATTTAGTATAGACTCTTATATAATAATTTCCTGAGTTTAGATTATTTGGGATTGAAATGGTTCCAGAACATTTGGAATTCTCAATTCTATACTTTTTCCCAATTACCTGCTTCCCATTTGGTGTTATTAATTCTATGTATAAAATTTTACTTAAAAGTTTTTCATTAAAACTTCCATTATTGAGTAGTAATGATGAAAATTTTATAGATTCACCAGTGATATAAATTGATCGATCTATATTTAATATTGTCTGCTCCGAATAATTATTTATTTGTTGACTAAAAATGATATTAGCAACAAATAAAAGCTGAATGGTGATTAGTAATTTTTTCATTTTTAGTTTATTATTAATTTGGCCAAAATTCGGGTTTGATATTTGTTCCTCCGCGAACAGTACAGTCTACACATGCGTCTTCGAGCCTGGCATAAGGATAACCATCAATAATGCGTATATAAGCTGGTCGAGCTGAACGTGGTATGCGCCTTAATCCTCCCATTAATGGGAATGTAACACACATATCTGGATATGTCAATGTTAAATCTTCAACATTTTTAATAAATATTCTTTTTGTACTAACTGATGATGCAAAGAAATATCCAAGAACTTCCTGATTAGGGTTTGTTATGTTAATTAAATTTCCTTTAACTAGTGCAGGTTGCTGTTTGTATAAACCGGCATTGTCATAATTATTATTTTTAATTTCATCATGAAATAAATATGCATGTTCGCTTAATGCATATTGTTCAACAAGTAGGCTGTAACACCAAGCAAGTCTTTCTGTATTGTTTTTAACAAAATTCAGTGGATACATAAGGTATTTGCTTTCTGAAAGATTTACAAGCGAAAGTGTATAAATACTTTTTATAAATTCAGTTTTCCAACAGGTCATCTTTGTTGAATCTTCAGGAATTATAAAATGCAATTGACTATCGTAATAGGCCTGTCTCGGAAAAGGAGCATGATATTCCCATGTTTCTTTCACCGTATATTTATAATAACGCGAATCTTGTTCTGAACCTTTTAAGTTTAAATAAAACTGAATACCTTGATTGTAGATTTCAAAATCACTTGGTGGTTTGTCTTCTCTTAAATAATATACAGAATCTATATTAGCACCATTAGGCATTATATCATAATCTGAGCTTATTTCAGTTCCTTCTGGTGTTATAATATCAATTTTATAGGAAGTCCCAATATTCAAATAAGATTTATTAATCCACGTTTTATATTCCCCGGGGTTGTATTCTGTAAATTGGAATAAATTTCCCAGATCATCACTAACCTGAACATTACACCCACTTATAGGGATATATTGAGGGCCTATAGTATTTGTTGCATACGATATCTTCACTGTCTGGTAGCCTTCTTGATCTGTAATGCTTCCATAAACGACATATTTATTTGTGTCTATTACTTCAATAATTGGCTTATATTCTTCAATACAAGAAGCAATTGAAATAATTGAGGCTATAAATAATATCTTTTTAAGCTTGATCATCTTTTATTTATTATTATTTATTGGCCAAAAATCAGGTTTAATGATAGAGCCTCCACTAATAGTACAATCCACACATTCATCATTTAACCATGCAATTGGGCTCCCTTCAAACAGCAAGACATAGGCCGGACGTGCCGAGTGAGGTATGGACCAGAGTCCCCTAATAAGACTTCTTCCATCACACATATCAGAATAAGTAATGGATAAACCTTCAACATTCTCTACAAATATTCTTTTTAATTTAATTGATGAAGCAAAGAAATATCCAAGAACTTCCTGATTGGGATTTGTTAAGTTAGTTAGATTTCCTTTAATAAGTGATGGTTGCTGTTCATACAGTCCGGAATTATCGGAATTATTATTTTTGATTTCATCGTGAAATAAAAACGCAGGTTCGCTTAAGGCGTGTTGCTCAACAAGCAGGCTGTAACCGTGTGCAAGTTTCTCTTTGTTGTTTTGAACAAAATGAAGAGGATACCTTATGTATTTATTTTCAGATAAATTTATTGTCGAAAGAGTATAAATATTTTTTATAAATTCAGTTTTCCAGCATATAGTGCAAGAAAAATCTTCCGGTATTATAAGATGTAACTGTCCATCATACCATGCTTGTTTGGGGTATTTTGTATGGTACTCCCACGTTTCTTTAATAGTATATTTATAATAACGGGAATCTTGGTTAGCACCATCTACATCAAGATAAAATTGTATACCTTGATCATATTCTCCAGGAGTACTTGTTGTTTTGTCCTCAACCATAAAATATACAGAATCTATGTCGGCACAATTAGGCATTATATCATAATCTGAGCTTATTTCAGTCCCTTCTGGTGTTATAATATCAATTTTATAGGAAGTCCCAATATTCAAATAAGATTTATTAATCCACGTTTTATATTCACCGGGGTTGTATTCTGTAAATTGGAATAAATTCCCCAGATCGTCACTAACCTGAACATTACATTCACTAACAGGAATATATTTAGGAAGTATAGTGTTTGTTGTATACGATATATTTACTGTTTGGTAGCCTTCATGATCTGTAATACATCCATAAATGACATATTTATTTGCGTCTATTACTTCAATAATTGGCTTATATTCTTCAATACAAGAAGCAATTGAAATAATTGAGGCTATAAATAATATTCTTTTAAGCTTGATCATTTTTAATATTCTATTTTACTATCTATTGGCCAAAAATCTGGTTTAATTGTCGTTCCTCCAAGAGTTGTGCAATCAGTACAATGAGCACCTAACCAATAAACAGGAAATCCGTTTATACAAATAAGATACGCCGGCCTCGCATAGACTGGAACAGCATATAATGCTGGCTTAGCTAATGCGTGCTCATCACACATATCTGTATAAGTCAATTCTAGGTTTTCAATGGTTTCTATAAAAGTTCTTTTAGTATTAATTGATGATGCAAAAAAATATCCAAGAACTTCTTGGTTTGGATTTGTTAAGTTATATAAATTTCCTTTAATTAATTCAGGTTGTTTTCCGTATAAGCCACCATCGTTAATAATATTATTTTTTATTTTGGTCCAATAATAATAAGCTGGTTCAGAAAGTGCATTTTGTTTTATTAGTATACTATAACCATATGCTAGTTTTTCTGTAGTGCTTTTAACATAATGTAATGGGAACTTGGAATATGTATTTTCGGATAAATTATTAGTAGATAAAACAAATACATCAGGTACCATTTTTGTATGCCAACAGGTATATGTTGAATAATCAGGTGGATCAATTTCGGTAAAAATCTCGTCGAAATAGTGTCCTTCCAAAAGCCACATTTTAGGATAGCGTGCATGATATTCCCATGTTTCTTCAATTGTATACTTGTAATATTGAGAATGATGATTTGAACCACTAAAATTCGTGTAAAACTGAATGCCTTGTATTGGTTTATCAGGATTGGTCGTAGATATATCTTCTCTTATATAATAAACAGAATCTATATCGGCACAATTTGGCATAATATCATAATCTGAACTAATTTCAATTCCTGAGGGTGTAGTTATGTCAATTTTGTATGATGTTCCTACATTTAAATACTCTTGATCAATCCATACTCTATATTCACCGGGATTTAATTCTTCTAATTGAAATATATTTCCTAAATCATCACTTATTATAACATCACAGCCACTAATTGGTACATATTGTGGATTTTCAGTGTTAGAGGTAGTTGAAATATTTATTGTTTGGTATTCTTCTTGATCTGTAATGCTTCCATAAACGACATACTTGCCCGTATCTTTTACTTCTAAAATTGGCTTATATTCTTCAATACATGAAGTCGCCATAAAGAATGCCAAGCACATACATGCAAATATGGACTTATTGCGAAGCATAATTCCCAAGTTTAAATAGCCATGTTATTGTTAAGAAAGGTGTTCCTATTACTGAATATTTATAACTTTTAATTACTCCGTTTTCAGAGATAAAATAAACAGAATATGCATTTTTTCGACCAGTTAAATTATAAACACTAAACATCCACGAACTATGTATTAGTTTGTCTTTTTTCAAGTTACCTTCAACTGTTAAGGACAAATCGGTTCTGAAATAATCAGGAATCCTATACTTATTTCTGTCTGAGTAGTCGATTAAAGGTGTATCATCAACATAATAAACCGATACCGGATAAGTAACGGGTTTTCCTTTTTGGTATGTTAATACAGCGGATAGTGTTACTCGTTTTGATACATTATAATTTATTACAGTGTTTAGTACATGAGGAATATCAAAATTTGAAGGATATTCTTCACCATTATTGATTTGATCCCAGCTGTTATCACCATCTATATGAACAAATGAACGAGAATATGTGTAAGCTATCCATCCATCAATTTTACCACCGGTTTTCTTTAATAAAAATTCAGCCCCGTATGACTTTTGATCACCCTGTAATATCTCTGTTTCAATTACAGGATTATTAAGGAAATCTGCACCGTCTTTAAATTCTGGGAAGTTGGTGGTTTTTTTATAAAATAATTCAACAGAACCTTCCAGATTTTTAGCTGGCATATTTCTAAAAACTCCTACTGATACTTGATTGCTTTTTGATGGTTTTAGATGATAGTCAGCCAATTTCCATTGAGTATTGGGAGCAACTGTTACTGTATTATTGAGCATAAACAAGTTTTGACTCATTTGATTAAACGCAAGTTTAATTGTTCCGTTTGGATCTGTTTCAAAATTCATTGACAATCTAAACTCAGGTGTTTTATACCATTTAATAGTTTCATTTGCATCAAAATATAGTGTATCATTAATATATCTGGTATCTCTTGGTTGATTATCAAGATATGTATAAACATCTTTGCTGCCTAGTGGTGTATAAAACGAGTATCTAAAGCCTACACTAATATTTAACCATGGAGTAACATCATATTTATCTGAAATATAAATTGCTGCTTCTAGTCCCTGTTCTTTTCCATGATTTATTGTTTTGCGTAGTGATTCTTCTCCATATGGAGTAATAGAACCTCTGTCAAGCTGATAAATGATACCACTAAACCCGAAATCAAGCTCATTAAATTCATTTAATGTTTGAGTAAAATCGGTACGTAATTCGTAATGATTAATTTCATAAGAATGTTTATATGCAGTAGAGATTTCCTGCATATCAGTTGTTTTAAAAGCATACTGGGAACCAATAAGTGCTACATTCATTCTAAACAGATTATTAAAATTGTGATGTACATTAATTGAACTCCCTCTGTTTGAGTAGGTATAACTATTTATATCAGAAAGATCAAATCTATCATCACTGGAGTATGCAAAAACTGAAATCAGTGTTTTTTCGAAATCATAGTTTAATCCCAATGAAAAGTCGTTAAAGTTTGCACTACTGGTTCTGATTACCGGATCATCAATTCTTGATAAAATCCAATCAGAATAAGACGATCTTGCACTAAATAAAACCGAACTCTTATCTTTTTTAATAGGACCTTCTAATGTTACATTTGCCGATAAAGGATTTACTCCGCCATGTAAGCTAAATTTTTTTCTATTTCCCTGTCGAGTTGTAATATTGAATACAGATGACAGTCTCCCTCCATATTCAGCAGGTATGTGTCCTTTATATATTGAGAAATCTTTAATAATATCTGAATTAAATGCAGGGAAAAATCCAAATAAATGTGATGTATTATAAATTGGAACTTTATTAATATAAAATGCATTTTGATCAGAACTTCCACCTCTTACATTTAGCCCTGATGAACCTTCGCCCACACTTACAATTCCAGGGAGCATTTCCGATACTTTTAGGATATCCCTTTCTCCCATCATCATTGGTATGGCTTTTATTGATTTTGCCGTTAATTTTTCAAGACCAGGATCCTTAAATTTAATATCCATTTGTCGATCACCTTTAATAACAGCCTCTTGTAAAGAAAAAGTAGCGATTTTCAACTCAATTTTCATACTTCCATCAGAATATACATTGAGTAAATATTTATCTGTTTTATAACCCAATGAAGAAAATCGCGTATTATATTTCCCTTTATTTAATATGATTATAAAATATCCGTTTAAATCTGTAGCAGCACCTGTTTTAGTTTCCTCAATATATATAGTTGCTCCAATAATAGGTTCTCCTGTATCAATATCAAGAATTTTTCCTGCAATATTAATTTTACCATTACTTTGAGCATTTTTATTCCCCACAATAATGGTTTCTATAACATCGGATTTTCTGCCGGAAATATAACGTTCTTTACTTTTTGTAATTTCTGTTTCATTATCAAGTGTTAAATCAACCTTTTCTTGCGTGAAATCAGGAAGTTCTTTTATTAATTCTTCATTTTCAAGAATAACAAAGTGTTCATGCCATTTAGAGACTTTAAGCTTTGTTCCTTTTAATGCAAAATTTATTGCATCGTTAATTGAAATGCTGTCAGATGATAATGATATTTTGATGTCTGCAGTTAGCTGCTTATCAAAAAATATTTTAGCATTTGTTTCTTTTTCAATAAGTTGAGCAAATTTGTTAAAAGAAATATTCTCAACATTACATGCAAAATAGTCCTTGTTTTGGGCATTTAATGTGATGCAAAAGAAGGATAATACTAAAATTAAAATAGATGTTTTCAATTTTTAAAAGTATTACAAAAGTTAATTAATTCGTTAAGTTTTTGATCAGAAGCCTTTTTGACTTTTATTTTATTTTGTTTTAAATAGTTTTTAATCTCTATTTTATTAGATGCATTTATTAATGATAAAAAGGTTCTGTTATTTTTATATTTTATTTTTTGGTTATCAACTTGTAAGTACATCGACTTTAATGGTTTTGAGAATACATAATTACTTGTTCCTGAAACGTTGGAAAGATTTAATTTCTTTTGCCAATGTTGTAATATCTTATATTTGCCTTTTCCAAAAACCTGATAAATTATATTAATAGAATCAGTACCAGCTATTAATTCAAAAGATTTATCATCGAGTGTAAATTCTTTAATTCTTTCTTTAAATAATTTAATAACAATTGTTCTGTGATTTAATTCAAATTTTAAAAGAATTTCCTGGTTGTATATATCATAATTTAATTGAAGGTCGTCAAATGTTTCTCCATTAAGATTTACTAAACCATATATGAAGTTTTGATCAACTAAATATTGATTTCCCTTTACAGTAGCTGGAACAGCATAAGAATACTTAACCCCATTATAAATAATGGGGTTAAGTCCGTATATAGTATCAATATTTTCTTGCGAATAAGAATTATTGGTTATAGTTACTATTATTATTAATAGTAAGTTGAATCTCTGTTTTTTCATAAAATAATTTAGTAAACTTAGTAAATAATAAATTGCAATTTTGAATTATTTCTACCAATAGTTCAATTCCTTCGATGAACTGCATTTTATACTTAATTTAATTTCCCTGCTATAATTCGACTTTAATCGTTAAAAATAGTTTAAATTATTATTGTAAATACTAAACGTTAATATTTAATAGTTTCAGTTAAAAATTATTAGAGTTATCAAAGATTATAGGATTGTGCCATTAATTATATTGTATTGTTATTCAGGATGATTAATTTTTTGAATTATTGTTGTTTTTTGCTTTTTTCAGAATTATATCCCATATATTTGAATAATTAACAAAGGCGTATCATTTTTATTTACATGAAGTATTTTATCTTATGTTAAAAAAAGTAATTTTAATATCTATATTATTTATGTCTTTGTTTTTAGTAAAAAAAACAAAGGGGCAGCAGTCCGATTCTTTAGCTTACAGAAATGTAATAAAATATAACCTTACAGCACCGATGCTTTGGGGAATAGAAAACTATATTTTTGAATACGAGCGTGTTCTTTCACCCACCCGAACATTTAGTATAGAGCTGGGATACCGGACATTTCCAAAATTAATTGGTATTGGAAAAACAGATAGTGCTTTAATAGTACGCGACCACAAGAACAAAGGGGGAATAAGTGCAACTATTGACTATCGGTTTTACTTAAAAAAAGAGAATAAGTATTCAGCACCACGCGGAATATATGTAAGTCCATATATAAACTATTTCAACAATAAAGTCGAAAATACTATTTCAACCTTTTATTCCGATTTAGCATCGGCTACAGTTACTACTCAAATAGATATTTTTGGTATAGGTGCTCAATTAGGGTATCAGTTTGTTTTTTATAATAGGTTTTCATTTGATATTTGTATAATTGGACCATCAATTGCATGGTATAATATTAACATGAAAGTAGCTGGTTCTATTAATATAGACGATGAAATTATTGATGAAGAAATGGTTGAAATAATTCGTGAAAATTATCCCATTTTTGATATATTGTTCGATGAGTTTGAAATTAATAAAAGTGGAAGGATATCGCAATTATCTTTTGGTTATCGTTACTATTTTAAAGTAGGTTTTTTATTTTAGAGTTTATCTTATGAAAGAACCATTATCACCTATACCTATAATGGAAAAGATGGTGGAGAAGTTAATGTTAGCTTATCCTCATCATGATCAAAAAGCAGAAGGAATAATTCAGTTTCATCTAAAGCATAACAATGAAAAAATAGACTGTTTTATACAATCAGATTTTGAAAATTTAGTATTGAACGAAGGTATTGCTGACAATCCAACGGTTACTATAAAATCAACATTTTATAATTGGTTAGATTTAGCAGGGGGAAGCTTAAATCCGATATTAGGTGTTATTAGTGGAAAACTTAAATTTAAAGGTGATACTTCATTTTTTAAGATTTTACCTCGTAAATCATTAAATGGTGAAGTGCTGGTTCCAGAAGATCCTGTTACAAGATTTGAAAAAAATCCTTCAAAATATTGGAAAAAACCACAAAAAGTTATTGTATTAAGCGCTTCTCCTCGAGGTCAAAACGGTTATACCGATTTTTATTTAAAGCCATTTATTGAAGGTATGAGAAAAAAAACTGAAGTTGAAATAGTTCATTTGAATAAATATCAAATTAAACCTTGTACCGGTTGTTTTTCATGTTGGATGAATACTTCGGGCCAATGTATGTTTCACTATAAGGATGATTTTCATGTTTTAGCAGAGAAGATGTTCGAAGCCGATCTGACGGTATATGCTTTTCCAATATATGCTGATGGTATGCCAGGTATCTTAAAGAATTTTTTTGATCGTTCTGTAAGTCGTGCGTATCCTTATATGATTGAAGGCATGAAGCGGGTCAGGCACCCCCGAAGATACATCAATAATAATAATTCAATGGTGATTTTTTCTATATGTGGATTTTTTGAAATGATAAATTTTGAACCAGTTCGTGCATATTTTAAAGCCTTGTCACATAACAGGCATACACCTGTTGTTGGTGAAATTTATCGTACAACAGCTGTAGGTTTATATGGTAACCCTTTTACATATAAAAGATTAAACAACATATTGCATGCATTGGAAAATGCAGGCGAAGAAATAATAGATTCGGGTAAAATAAAACGAAAAACAAAACGAATAATTACCCAAAAAATTGGTGGTAAAAAACAAGATTTGGTGAATATTAATGAATGGTGGAACGAGAAAAAAGGAAGTAAAGATTATAACTATTAGTTATTTAAGGTATTGCTTTTAATTGAAAATATATACTAACCCTGTTATCAGTTTTTTTTGTATTTCTCTGTATCGTATTCTTTTACAGGGTCGATGTTTAAAAACCTGGAAAGCCACTTTACTCCAAAATAAAATGGAACTGTATCAAGTAATGCGGATGTCATTTTAAAGAAGTAATTCGATAAAATTAGAATCATAAGGTAAGAAGCCACCTGATGCCCTTCTTGAATTTCTATTGCCTTTGCAAAATAAAATGTTATTAATACCACTGCAATTGAATCAATTAACTGGCTGGTAAGTGTCGATCCGTTATTTCTTAACCAGAGATGTTTTCCTTTAGTAAGTTTCTTTAAAAAATGAAATACATGTACATCAACAAATTGGGCTGTTAAATAAGCTATCATCGATGCTGCTGTTGCTCCAAATGTTAATTCACGAATTCTGAAGAAAGCAGTACTGTTTACAGAGGGATCTTCAGGAAGTATACCACCAAACCATAATACAAAAAGAACCCATAAATTAAGCAAAAGACCAGCCCATACCACCATGTTGGCTCTTCGTTTACCATATAACTCACATATAAAATCAGTACAAAGGAATGTAATTGGATAGGGTAAAACACCAACAAATACCATAAAATGTACTTTTGAACCGTTAAAGTTAAATGATAAGTC
>JAUVUS010000145.1 GCA_030600865.1 Bacteroidales bacterium
GCCAGAAAAATAACTGATGAAATGGCTATTACTGCTGCATATTCTATGGCGAATTATGCAGAAAAGAATGGTATTAATGCAGATTATATTATGCCGAAAATGGACGAAACTGAAATGTTTGCTCACGAAGCTGCCGATGTTGCAATGGAGGCTATTAAGAATGGAGTTGCCCGTGTACATATGACCTGGGATGAAGCATTTAACCGTACCATGGCTGATATTAAACAAACCAGAGATACGATCGATATGATGATGAAAATGGTTTTATTCCTGAACCGGATACTAAAATGCTTGAAGATGCTTTAAAAATAGCAGTTGATGCCGTCAAATAACCAAGGACCTCTAAAATAAATTAAATAGAGTTATTTTGAATAGCTCTATTTTTTTATTTGGAAATAATCACCATTTGGAGTTTAAACGCAGAATCTATATTTTTAGCATATTATACTAATCCTTCTCAAAATATCGTATCATTAACAATATTTTGAAGTTTAGAATGGTTAATGCTGTTATATATTCTATTCATATTTGTGAAAAACAAATATGGCATATTGAATAATAAATGGTATTACATAGAGCTGTTTATTTAATATGAGTATAAATTCCTGTAAAAATAACTTATCAGAAAAAAGCGATTCTGAATTATGGATTGATCTTAAAAAAAACAATCCAAATGCATTAAACATCTTGTTTTACAGATTTTATAACGATCTGTATTTCTATGGCAAAAAGCTTTGCAATGATGACAATCATATTATAGACACAATTCAGGATATATTTGCAAACTTATGGGAAAACAGGAATAAATTATCAGACGTTGTACATGTAAAGGCATATATTTTTAAAATATTCAGAAATAAATTACTTAAAACATCAAATAAAAATATAATATTTACTTTGTTGCCTGCTAATAACAAATCGGAAAACGAGTTTATTATTTCGCATGAAGATATTATTATTGAACATGAAGCCAAAACTAAAATAACAAAAATAATTACTACCCTGCTTGAAGATTTAACCGATAAACAACGGGAAATTATTTACCTGAAGTTTTACTGTAACCTGTCAAATTCAGAAATCAGTCGGAGCTTATCAATCAAAAAACAGTCTGTATGCAATATACTTAACAGGACATTTAATATACTACGGGAAAAACTAAAAACGAACAACTTTTTATTCTTTCTTATCTGCCTGACATTCTGTACAATAAAATAAAATTTGCATTTTTTTTCTTTTCTATGAGTAGTAAATCACTTTTTTTGACTCTTAATTAAATACATACTATAAATAATGAAAAACTTTTCAGACTATCAATTTGAAGATTTCATTTCAGATGAATCTTTTTTGGATTATGCCAAAGGAACAAATCCCGATAATATTAAATTGTGGGAAAGTCGGCTGGCAGAGAACCCCGATAAACATAAAACTGCAACAGAAGCAAAAAAATTTATACAACTTATAAATTTCAAGAAACAGTCATTATCACAAGAATTTATTAATACGGAATGGAACCGCTTAAATAAGCGTTTGAATATCGATAATCAAAGAACCCTTGCCGGATTTAAAAAGTTTAAAATTAAAATTTGGCAATATGCTGCTGTCTTTGCTTTTTTAATGGTTTTGGCAGGTTCTGTTTTTTTTAGTGATTCTATTTTTAATACAAAAAATGAAATTGCTTATCACGAAATTATTACACCTAAAGGTCAGATTAAAAATATTTTATTGCCCGATGGCTCACTGGTATTTCTTAATTCTGATACCAAACTAAAATATGGAAGCAATTTTGGCACAAAAAAGAGGGAAGTATTCCTGGAAGGAGAAGCTTTTTTCGATGTAACACATGATTCACGCAAGCCTTTTGTTATTCATACTTCAGAAAATATAGTTAAAGTTTTAGGAACAGCGTTTAATGTTTCTGCTTACCCTGATGAAAATATACATCAAATATCTCTCGAAAGGGGAAAAATCAGCATTTCGCATGATAAAGGAAAATCTGCTATACTAAATGCTAATCAAATCTATTTGCTGCTTTGTAATAAAAATCAATCAAAAATATTTAAAAGCGAAAATGTAGAAATGTATTCATCCTGGAAAGATGGAAAAATTATTTTCAGAAATCAACGCTTTGCAGATATTACCCGGAAATTAGAGAGATCGCACAATATAGTTATTATCATACAAAACACTCAAATTGAAAATTTACGATATACCGGTGAATTTAACATTAACGATGATATCAGGAAGATACTTGGAATAATCAGCCTGACAACACCTGTTAATTATGAAATAAAAAAGGACACTATATTTATTAGATAGAGAGAGAGAAAAGGGTTAAATAGTGAATGATGAAACCTGGCAGGGCATGGTTATTAGTAGTAGTAAAATAGAAGACTCTGCCGGGGTTTTGTCAGGAAAGAGTTACATGATTCAGTTGACAGATAGGGGAAAAAGAGAAAGGGAGATAATGTGAAGGGAAGAAGAAGTAGTGGTTAACAATTGGCATAAAGGAAGAAAAAACCTGTCAGTAACAAAGTTTTGATAATTTAAAAGATATTAAATTGATTTTTTACTAAAAGCTAATAGCCAAAAGCTATTTTGTCTCAATACTTGATACTCGATACTATGTACTATATACTAAAAATTATACCCGAATGAAAAACAAACATAATTTATCAAATCTGCTTTTCAGGTTTCAAGCAGGAATAATAATATTGCTTTTATTCATTTATTTTCCTGTTAATTTAGCAGCTCAGAATTTAGCAGTAACAGATACTCAAACAATTGAAGATCTTTTTGAATACGTTGAAAATAACAGTGATTATACTGTTTTTTACCAGAATGACCAGGTTAATTTAAAACAGAAAGTCTCGTTTAAGCCTGGAAAAGGCAGTATTGATGATATCCTTGGTGAAATATTACCACAATGCGGGCTTACTTATAAATATGTTGATAACCACATTGTTATAATACCCAAAAAAACAACTAAAAGCACTCCGCAACAAAAGTTTATAATCAAAGGTAAAGTAAGCGATGAAACCGGAGAATCCCTGATAGGAGTAAATATTATTATTGAAGGGACAACCACCGGAACAGTAACCGATTTTGACGGGAATTACACACTTGAAGTAAGCGATCCAAATATAACCCTGGTGTTTTCATACATTGGATACAAACTTGTTTCAATTCCGGTTAATGGCCGAAGTGAAATAAATGTTATTCTGCATATGGATGCTGTTGTATTAGAAGATATTTTAATTATTGGTTATGGTGTTCAGAAAAAAAGTGATAAAACAGGAGCCGTTTCAACAATTGAAGCAGCTGAATTAAATGGTGGCGTTTTAACTGACCCTATACAAGGACTTCAGGGAAAAACAGCCGGTGTTTTAATTACAAAAAAAGGCGGCGACCCTAATGGTGAGTTTTCTGTAAAAATTAGAGGTGCATCAGGTTTAAGTTCAGGGACAAATCCATTATATGTAGTTGATGGAGTTCCAGGTGTTGACCCGACAACTATTGCACCAGAAGATATTGAATCTTTTAATATTCTAAAAGATGCTTCTTCAACAGCCATTTATGGTGCAAGAGGTGCCAATGGTATTATTATTATTACAACTAAAAGAGGAGTTGTAAAACAAGGAACACAAATCGATTTTAACAGTTATGTGTCAATTGATAATGTAGCTAATAGATTAGATTTATTAGATGCCGATCAAATTAGACAATATGCAATCGATAACGATTTGAATTTGACTGATGGTGGTGCGGATACAGATTGGCAAGATGAAATTTACAGACAAGCCCTTTCCCAATCGTATAACTTAGCTATTTCAGGTGGAAGCGAGAACGCAACTTACCGTGTATCATACACTCACACCGATTTTGAAGGAGTAATTATTGGAACTGAAAAAATAAGAGACATAGGACGTATAAACCTTACACAAAATGCTTTTGATAATAAATTAACAATGACTGCAGGATTGTCCGGTACTATAGAACATAATCAATATCAAAGCTATGGAGGTAATGGTGGAGCTGATATACTTTATCAAGCCTTTCAAAGAAACCCTACTTTACCGGTTTATAATGATGATGGTAGTTATTATGAAATTGATGAGTTTGATTACAACAACCCTGTTGCAATAGCAAACGACATACAAAACGAAAGAGATGCTAAACGTTTCCTAGCAAATTTTAAAGCTGATTTTGAAGTTATTAGTGGTTTAACAATAGGTATCAATACTGCTTATATACGTAATGATTCAGAATCGTTTTATTTCCAGCCAAGTTATACAAAATCAACAACAACAAATGGCTATGCAAGAAGATCTTACGATAATTTCGAAAGTAAACTTTTAGAAGCAACTATTAAATATAATAATCTACTTAATAATATTCATAGTTTAAATTTTTTAGTTGGTTATTCATATCAGGAAGATATGGTTACAGGTTTTGCAGCACAAGGCCGTGAACCTTTATCCGATTATGTTTTATCACATAATCTCGGTGTACTTAATAATATAACTTTAGGAGATCTTTCATCTTATAAAGGTACTAATAGGTTAATCTCATTTTTTGGCAGAGGTGTTTATAATTATGCTTCAAAATATTATCTTACAGCTACAGTTCGTAGAGATGGTTCTTCAAAATTTGGAGCTAACAATGAATGGGGTTGGTTTCCTTCTGCTTCTTTAGCATGGAATATTAAAAGGGAAAGTTTTTTAGATAATATAAATTTAATTAGCAATTTAAAACTTAGGGTTGGTTGGGGATTATCGGGCAACCAAGAAATTGACAGATATATGGATGTTGATTTAATTGGTACCGGACGTACGGGTATTGACGAAAATGGAAATCCAACTGTAACATTTGTACAAATTAGAAATGCTAATCCTAATTTAAAATGGGAATCTAATGAAGAATGGAATATTGGATTAGATTTCGGCGTATTAAAAAGCAGGCTATCGGGATCGTTAGAATTTTATAATAAAAGGACTTACGACCTTATTGCTGAGTACGCGGTTTCTTATCCACCAAACAGGTATCCATCAATCTTTGCTAATGCAGGAGAAATTAAAAATCAAGGCTTTGAAGCAAACCTTCAGGCATTTATTATTGATAAATCTAATTTCGATTGGAAAGCAAATTTAGCTTTCTCTACAAATAACCCGGAAGTTGTTACATTGTCTAATGGAGAATATAATCTTGAATATATGGATGTAGGATATATTTCCGGACGTGGAATGGTAGGTGTTAATACTCAAAGACTCGCTCCCGGCATGCCGGTAGGTACTTTCTACGGTTGGGAATATGCAGGTTTATCAGAAGATGGTAAATTTTTGTTTACAACTGCAGCAGGAGGTGTAACCCGTGAACAAAGAGACGAAGATAAAAAAATTATAGGTAATGCTACACCGGATTTTGAAATCGGTTTTTCAAACTACTTTAAAATTTATAAAAATATTGATGCCAGTTTCTCACTAAGAGCTGTTATTGGTGGAGACGTATTAAATGTAACACGCCTTATTTTCGAAAATCCTAATGTGCTTCCTACTCAAAATGCGCTAGAAAGCTCTTTAGATTACGCCGGGGTTTTGGACGATTCTCCTAAATTTTCAGATTACTATTTAGAAGATGGCTCTTTTTTGCGTTTAGATAATTTAACAATTGGTTATACAATTAATACAACAAAAATTGATTGGTTAAAAAATCTGCGTATTTACTTTACTTCAAATAATTTATTAACAATTACCGGATATTCTGGCTTAGACCCCGAAATGGGATATGATGGATTGTCTTTTGGCCTTGACCAATATAATGTTTATCCAAAAGTACGCTCATTTATTTTCGGAATAAATTTTAAATTTTAATAGCAATAATTATATGCTGAGACTTCGGCATGAGCTCAGTCGAATGCTTGTCGAAGTATAAAGTTGACACTGAAAACAAATTTTTAATTAAATGTATATAAGTAAATTATAAAATAACAGACCCATGAAAAAAATATTTATAAGTACTGCTATACTGCTCTTTTTATCAATATCATGTACTAATTTGGACGATGAAATATTTGATAATATACCCGCAGATAAATATCCTGAAAATGATATTCAGGCAAAATTAATGGTGGTTCCTACTTATGGCGTACTACAATATATGCTTGATGATGGGAATACTAATGATGGAGGATGTTGGTGGTATGCCCAAGAGGTAACTTCTGATGAGATGACTGCACCAACAAGGAAAACAGACTGGGATGATGGAGGTAAATGGAGAGTTTTACACCAACATACATGGGATAATAACACACAGGCTGTTAATAGAATGTGGGCCTTGTTTTATAGAGGAGTTGTAGAAGCAAATGATGTAATTGAATATTTAATACCCGGTGTCGATAATCCGGATGTTGCAGCAGCTATTGCACAAATGAAAACTATGCGTGCTTACTATTATTATTTACTAATAGATAATTACGGTGACATACCTTATGTAACGTCATTTGCTGATGCCCCTGATATGCCAGTGAAAGAAACAAGACTTAATATTTATAATTCGCTGATTGAAGACTTAGAAGAAAATCTTCCTTTAATACCAATAGCAGCAAGTAAAACTACCGTAGGTAAAGGAATGGCCTTTTCGCTTCTTGCAAAATTATATCTGAATGCAGAAGTTTATTCAGGTACAGCTCAATGGGCTAAAGCCGAA
>JAUVUS010000028.1 GCA_030600865.1 Bacteroidales bacterium
AATGCCTTTAATATATAGCGGACAGGAAGCATGTTTAGATAAAATGCTTTTGTTCTTTGAAAAAGATACTATAAACTGGGAAAAAGAATGTTGCCTGAAAGACTTATATATTGTTCTTCTCAAACTGAAAAAAGAAAATCCTGCACTTTGGAATGGAGATTTTGGTGGAACAATGGAGCGAATTACCACAACTGCTAATGATAAGATCTTTGCATTCTCACGTACAAAAGATGACAACCAGGTTATTACAATTTTGAATTTATCACCAGAGGAAGTAGAATTTGAATTAACAAATCCAATTAATTCTGAATTAACAGAATTATTTACAGATGAAGTATTTTCGAACAACTATAAACTTGAAGCCTGGGGATATAAAGTTTTCAAATAAGAAAGTAGTTTTATAGGGCAGTTCCGAAGATTGGAACTGCTTTTTTTATTTTTCAATTAGTACTACAGTATTTTTTGATTGTTTTGCTTCTTGCAAGGCTACTTCGGCTCTTTTTCTAATATTATCAGGAGAATCATTTTTATAAGAGCTTGTAATTCCCATGCTAATAGTCAGACTAACTTGTTGATTGTCAATTTCGAACTGATGGTAAGCAATTACTCTGCGTAAACGATTACCCACCTCTTTTGCTTCATTTATGCCAATATTTGTAAAAATGAGTACAAATTCATCTCCATTTTTATATCGAAAAAACATGTCTGATTTTCGAATAAATCCTTTTGTAATATTTACAAATTCTTGTAATATAACATCGGCTTTATCGTATCCATAATGATCATTATAATTTTTAAATCGATCAATGTCGATAAGAATAAATACTAAAGAATTAATAGAAGGGTTTTTGATTAATGATTTTAATTTTCTTTTTAGTTCGCGATGATTATATATACCAAAGTCATCCGAAAATGCAAGGCTTTTTAAACTGGCGATTCTTCCCTTAAATCGCCAGAAAGCCAATGCAAATCCGAAGGAAATTGATATGAATATAATTAATAAACTATTTAAATTAAAATCTATCATTAATCAAAACTAATTTTTAAGTATTTTCCCTGTATAAATATTGTTGTTAACTATTAATTTATAGAAATATATACCGTTCTCTAATTCTGTTGCTTCCAACTCAATAATATCCTGTTCGTAACTTATCTTCTCAAATTTCAATTGACCCTGAATATCATAAAGATATAACACGCTTTGATCATTAATTTTTTCATTTATCTCAAAATAGAACCTATCCGATGATGGATTTGGAAATACATTTATGTTTAATTTTTGTGATTGAATTTGACTTAATACCGATGTAGGAAGGTTAGGTTGTTTTAGCTTTACATCTGTATAAAACCTATATTCTCCTGCTTCAAAAATTATTGATTCTTCGGAATGAGAAACAGAAAGTGTGTCTCCTGTATATAGTTCAAACCAGTTACCTATTGTTGGAAAACTTACATTTACAAAAACAGATGTAACATCAAAATTGCCCATGATTACAACATTCATTTCATCATCGTATAAATTAATGCTTTTAGATTTTCCCTCTTGGTTAATAGAAAAATTAGATGTCGAGAAAACATCGTGTTCAAGTTTTAACTCATTCAGTGTTTTGTATATAGTAAACAATCTAAAACGATCTTCTTGAGAATAATATTCCCAATGAATAGGCTTATTGCAAACTCTACAATCATAATCAATTGAAATGTCATACCCTATCTCTCCAAATTGCCAAATCATTTTTGATCCTGGTATTGGTATAAAAAAGTTTGCAGCTAATTCAACACGTTTAAGTGCTGTAGATAAATCCTTAATATCATAGCTCCCGTACGAATTGCCACTACTAAGATTACTATACATTAGTCTTTCTTCATCGTGGCTTTCCATATATGCAACTACATGCGGAACAGTCCAGCCTCTTTTTTGGTATGAAGCCCATTCAATATCAGAGTCATGTCCCATTGAAGCTTGAGCATATTCATTATTCATATTACCCCAAAGTAACATTCCGAATTCGGCAAGAACTTTCTCTTCCGAATTCTCAGTAAGATGATCAAGAATAACATAAGCACTTGAATTCACGCTCCATATACTAACTGCCATCCTTTTTAGAATATTAATTCTTGAAGCATCAGAATACCAACCATCGCCCGGAGTATTTGTAAAACCTTTTGTAAAATCGAAACGAAAACCATCAACTTTATACTTTTCTAACCAAAACTGATTAACACTATCGACAAACTCTTTTGTATAAATGCTTTCATGATTAAAATCGCTTCCCCATGAATATGATGTATTTGGAGATTGCTGATTGTACCATGGATTTTCTGCTGTCGGCTGCCCGTAATCTCCTGCTGATGGATCAAAATACATACGAACTAAAGGCGATTGTCCATAAGAATGATTTAATACCATATCCATTATTACAGCAATCCCACGACCATGACAAGAATCAACAAAAGCCTTTAAATCATCTTTTGGTCCGTAATATTTATCGGGTGCAAAATAAAAGCTTGGATTATAACCCCAACTTTCGTTTCCTTCAAACTCACTAAATGGCATTAATTCAATTGCATTTATACTTAATGAATCTAAATAATCAAGTGTATCAATTAAAGTACTATAATCATGATTTGCCAGAAAATCCCTTATTAGTAATTCATAAATTATTAGATTTTCTTTAGCCGGTGCTACGAAATCATCGTTTTTCCATTGATATTCATCCTGATTTGTTTGTAATACCGAAGCTACATTTGTTGTTTGATCTTCGGGATATTCAATTAATCCTGGATAAGTTTCTTCTAAAATATATTTATCGTTTTGTTCGCTAGTTTTTTCTGTGTAAGGATCTGCAATTCTTAACTCTCCATCAATATAATATTGAAAAATATATTCTTTTTCGGCAGTTAAACCACCAATACTTAACCAATATACCGAATCATTTGGAGTAACATTCATCATATAGTTCTCATTCAAACTCCAATCGGTAAAATCTCCTATAACAAATATAAATTCCTTATTTGGAGCAAAAAGAACTAAACCAACCGAATCATCTGCTAAATAATTTATTCCTTTAATCCAGCCGGAAGGTAATTCAGCAATAGTATTATTCCCTCGCGCAAAATAATAAACAGAATCGGTGGCAGTTTCATCGGTGTTTTTTGCCTGAACAACTATTTTATGAGATTCAGCAATGTTCTCTGTATAAGCAGAATCAATTGATGTTCCTGCAAGTTTCGAAATTAAAACATCATCAATCCATAAATGCATGCTATCAGCATCGTTAGATGATGCGCTAATATTGATCTGTTCTCCAGGCAAAATAATATAATCATCGGTTGGAGATATAATATTCACACTTAAACCGGGAGGATAAACATCTGCAAAAATATCACTACCATCAGCTTCCTTTCCCTCTTTTGATCCATCGGAATTCCTGAACACGAAAGCTAATTGTAAAATTTCTTCACCTTCGTCCACCGCGTAAAATTCTTTTATACTTGGCTGTATTTCTAATTTATACAGATTAGTTGATACTTCTGTTAGTTTTGCTTTATCGGTATTTTCATACCATCCGGCGATCACATGTTTCCAATCCGATGATGAAGTGCTTTGATTAGTAATTACTCCTGTATGTGCATAAATATCTCCATCGTAGTCCATTAATCCTTGATTACCCTCATCTGCATGAAAATAAATTGTAACTGCATCACTTTCTGTTGGAAATTCAGGATCAGTAGTAACAACCTGTGAAAATAAAGGTATGACACCTACAAAAAATAATAATGAAGTTAAAATCTTCTTTTTAAAATTCATATACCTACAATTATTCTTCAAAAATTAAAATGATTGCTTTTGTAGCATCTAATTCAGTATTAATAAATCCATTTTCAGAATTATAAATCAAATTATGATCTAAAGCATTTATATATTTACCACCATTGCTTACAGGTATTTGTAATACCTTCTTACTTTCAGATTTATTAAAAGCTACAACAATCTCATCTGATTCAAGTATTCTATTATAAGCTAGCGTTCTATTTTCGTCATCAACCAAGCTAAAAACAATATCTCCATAAACTAATGCAGGATTGGCTTTTCTAATACTAATCAGTTTCTTATAAAAATTAAGTAAAACAGTATCCTGCTCCACTTTGTCAGTTTTTCGTTCTTTGTTAAAAGGATGAGCCATTTCATCTTCATACTCAATATCAGTCCAAACCATTGGTTTTCTTGTACAAGGATCGTCAGAACCCCACATACCAATTTCATCACCATACCAAATATGTGGTGCACCGATAAAAGTATATTGATGTATTAACAACATTTCTTGTACAGTGCGTGTTTTTTTATCCGGTTTATCAATTTTATAATTTTCATTATCCCAGGGTTTTGCCATGTATTTATACCTGCCGTTATTGTATAATGATGTAGAAATTCTCGGCGCATCATGACTGGCTGTTAAGTTCATCATTGCTTGTAAATGATCAATACTAATCTCTTCGAACTCTTCTTTTAAAGATGCAACAAATTCACTGGGTTTCAAAGGTTCAGGTGCATCGGCAAAGAAATGTCTCGCGGGCCTATACCAATGATAATGCATTACCGCATCGAACATGTCACCTTCTAAATAGTAATGAGGTAACATTAATTCGTCGGGCCATGATTTCCACCAAATTTCACCTAACAGATATGCTTCCGGATTTACTTGCTTTACTACAATTCTATAATCGCGCCAAAATCCAGCAGGAATTTTTTCTGCTACATCAAGGCGATATCCATCAACACCATCAGAAGGGTCTCCATCTTTATCGGGATCGAGCCAGCGTTTTGTAACATTAAAAATATGCTGTTTGGCTTCTTCGCTATGTAAATTACCTTTTAAAGGAACATCATCATGAGTTCCAATAATATCTTTTTTCATTTCGGGCATAGTTTGTACGCCGGCCCAACCATTATAAGCGAATTCATTTTCTTCAGTAGCAGGGTCGTCAAAACTTTCAATTTCGTACCAATCTGCAAATTCGGAATCTTTTCCTTTTTCTTTAATATCTTCAAATGCCCAAAAAACTTTACCAGTATGGTTCCAAGAATAATCCATAATTAATTTAATATCTCTATTATGGCATTCTTCAATAACTTTCAAGAACAATTTATCTGCGTTGGTCCATTTCCATGTATCAGGATCAACAGGATTTTCACTTTCAATAAGTTCAATATCTTCTTTTGGATTTGGCCCAAAATTTCTATCAATATGTCGCCAATATCTGGGATCGTATTTGTGTAAGGAAGGAGAATCGTTCAACGGATTAAAATAAATCGCTGTTATTCCTAATGATTTTAAGTAATCCAATTGATCTAAAACACCTTGTAAATCTCCACCATAACGTCGTAATTGTAAGTTATTCCATTTATCAGGTAAAGAAGATTGACTAAAATATGCATCTGGCTTATACCAGTCGCTTCCCCATGGAGTTATACTCCAATTCCCGGGAATACTATCAGGATATGTTCCTACAATATCATTAGCAGTTGGATCATTTGAAGGATCACCATTTCTAAAACGTTCTACAAATATTTGATACCAAATTACTTCTTTACTCCATTCAGGAACATAGCTAATCTCACTTTTTGAACTATTTTGATCAATTTGAGTGCTCTGATTGCATGAAAAACTTAAACTTGCAACAAAAATTATTAGAAAAAAGATATTGGGTTTCATATTTTTTGACTTTTGGGTAAAAAAAGCCCGCCAATAGCGGGCTTTTTAAATTATTAATTGATATTACTTAGCTGCTACTACTGTAGCACTAAATTTTTCTTCTCCACTTAGATCTAAAGTTACATCATAAGTGCCTGCACCAGGAGTAGCAAGATTACCGCCATTGTATTCAATAGTTTCTAAAGTGCCACCAAAACTAATAGCCCAATCATCATTTGCTCTGAATTTATATTCTCCTGTATCAAAGAAAGTAACTTGACCTTCCCAAACTTTAGTTGTTGTATTAAATGTCAAATCTGTATCAGTACTCCAATCTCCTACTTGAGCACTACCAATAACTCCAATTGCAACAGGTGTTAACACAACAGTTCCGTTAAATAGATCAAACTTAATTTCATAGAATCCCGGAACTGTATACGTTGGCAAACCAGAAGCTACAATATTTCCGCCACCATCTGCGATTTCGCCTGGAGAAGCTCCGGCTCCCCATAGTCCATCCCAACTGGATCTTTCAACTAATATTTTAATTTCTGAAGCATCATCTAAATACTGGTATCCAGCATGAACATTATTTCCAAGAGCAGCTAAGTATTGTCCATAATTATTCCAACCATTTACACTTCCAACCAACCATATTTCTTGTGGTAAGGTTGCTATTTCTGTTAGACCATAAGTACCCTCTTTAATATTTACTTTAATTTCATAGGTTTTATCACCACCGTCGAAAGTAATATTACCATTAAATTCTTTTGGCCCAAGAGTTCCAATATTTCCATCTCCACCTATATTACCCCAATCAAGATCACCCCAGCTTTGCTGGCCAAGAAATTTAAACATAGCACCATCTTTTAATTGCTTCTCGATAGTAAAAAGACCTTCACTTACTTTTGTCATGGCTACAGCATTACCGGCATCCCAAAAAGGATCGGCATCATTATAATCTCCGACAATATAAAGATTGTCATAATCATAAGTATACGTCTCAGAACCAACGGTATGTTCCGCTATTGTAAGAGTACTTGTTAAATAATCAGCTTCGATTTTATACCAGCCTGTTGCACCTGTAAATTTAAAGTTATTATCATCATCATTTCCAGCATCATCAACATTATCAGGCAATACAGCAAAGCTATTAAAATTATATTTAAAATCATTTTCGCCTTCTAATTCTTGAGTTTCAAGAAATCTAAATTGTTTATCATTTTCAAGGTAAGTAAAAATTGTATATTTTCCTTCCTCTTTATATGTAGTCAGAGAAGTATCAGCTCCCCAGCCAACAGTAGTAGCATCTCCAAATAAGAATAATGTTTCAGGAACAGGGACATCCTTATAAGTTGTTACAGTAAATGGATATATATTAGAATAAACTGAATCTAAATCATCATGCACATGAGCCTTAATTCTTAATTCAAGATCATAAGTTTGTACAGGACCATATCCATTTGCTAAAAGTTTAGTATTAAGATTCCCAACAGTAATAACAATTTCTGTTTCTGAAGTTGTACTGCTTTCAATTTCGAACAAAGAAGCAAAGTTATTACCTTGTTCATCTATCTGAATAGCATAGTGAGTAATTAATCCCTGACCTTCATATAATACAGCAGCATTCCATGCTAAAGTATCCCATGCTACATCTTCATTTTCTTTAAGCAGCACAGCGGTTGTATCATCAACACTATTGGTTACTACAGGCCCAACATTGTTGTAAGTCGGCGGTGCAGGGGGAGTCTCAAAATCTTCTTGGCAAGAATAGATAAAAACTGCAACCAAGACTATCAATAAATATTTTATTTTATTCATCATAATAATTTTTTAATTTTTAACTAATTCGTATGAGAATTTTTCAGGATTACTTAAATCTAAGTAAACCGTATAATTTCCAGCTTCAGGGACAACAATATTATCACCACCTGGCTCCATTGTTCCATCGGCACCTGTATCACCCAAGTTAATAGCCCAATCATCGTTTACCCTGAATTTTATTTCATCAGCAGTAAGGTCCAACGTAACTTTTAGTTTTTTTAGGTCAAAATCATATGTCATATCTACATCTACACTCCAGTCATAAGGAGGAACAGCAGAACCTATTATACCCCAATTACGTACTTCTGTGCTTATTGTAGCAGCAAGAGTATCAACAGTAATCCAATACATACCTTCTGTTGCATTTGTGAGGTTTGGTCCGTCAATTGCTATTGTACCGGCAGTACTACCTGCACCCCATGCAATATCAGGTGTTTTATTTAATTTAAATTCGCAGTCTGTAAGATATATATATCCTTCATAATTTTCATCCTCAACCAATGAATATAGGGTTTGAGCTGAAGCAAAATCCCAAGGTGTAGGTTGATGCGTTCCTGTTACATAAAGTTTAGGTTTTCCGGCATCAAAAGGTGTTAAACTAAAACTCGTTACAGCAGAATATAAAGGATTTACAAATTCGGAAACAACTGCTTTAATACGGATTTCAACATTAGCTTCAACTAAAGGAGGATAATAATTATCTTCCATATTATACATTTTGGAATTAATTGTTTCTCCCAAAATTGATATTTCAGTTTCACTTGAAGTATTAAATTCAATTACATTTGAAAAATCACTACCAACTTTATCAATTTGGATTGTGTATGTAGTAGCAAGTGTTTGTCCAAAATCTGCTTCTGTCCAGCTTAAATCAACCCATGTTGCTTTAAGTGTTTATTCACTAGTAGTATCTTTAACTAAAACGTAATTTTGATCAGCAGTAATTCCACTAAGAACAGATGCTACAAAATTACTTTCGTTAATTTTAGTTAAATCTTGATCATCTTCGCAAGACATAAACGTAACTGCAATGACCAAAATTAGTGTTATATATTTTATTATTTTCATAATTTATTAGTTTTAAATTATTAATATCCTGGATTTTGTACCAAATTTGGATTTGCACTTAAATCAGACGATGGAATAGGAAATAATTTATACTTATCATCAGTTGATGTACCTTCTTTAATTTTACCTTTCCAGGGCCATATATAATTGCTTCCGGTAAATTTATCAAAACGAATTAAATCAGTTCTTCTGTGTGATTCCCAGTACAATTCCCTTGCACGTTCGTCAAGAATAAAATCTAAAGTAAGTGCAGCACTATTAATATTACCTGAATCATCACCATACGCTCGCTCTCTCAACTCGTTAACATAACCCAGGGCAGTACCAGTATTGCCGCCTGTACCACCTCTCAATACAGCTTCCGCATACATTAAATAAACATCAGCAAATCTAAACAATGGCCAATCTGTATCTGTCCATTCATCACTTGATGCCTGAGCTCCGGTAGAGGTAACATTTTTAAATTTCACAAGAGAATAACCATCTTCAAATTTACCTATATCTTCAATTTCTAAAGTATGGTCTCCAATATAAACCATTGCTTCCCAAGTCTCATTGTTATTATTAGCATCTTCAAATGTTCTGGCTCTTCCATCGTTATTTAAAGTGAATTTTTCAATTAAACTTTTGGTAGTTCTTAAACCTCCCCAACCACCAGCAACACCGTAATTTTCTAATAAGTTGGCCATAGTTCCACCAATTGAAGCATGAATCAAATAATTTGTACCACCCCAGGATTTTGTGGCTGCACCATCATGTCTAATACCGAAAATAATTTCATTCGTTTGAATATGGTTATCGGCAAGAAATAAATGCGAATATTCAGGAGTTAAAGAATAACCGGCATCAATTATTTTATTACAATAAGTGATACATTCGGTATATCTACTTTGTCCGATATAAACATCAGCATTTAAATATAGTTTAGCTAATAGCATCCATGCTGCAGCCTTGTCAGCTCTACCATAATCAGCGGTTCCCGGTTCAGACATTATGTTCTCTATTTCTAATAATTCTGATTCGAGGTACGCAAATAAATCATTTCTATTTGTTTGAATTGGGAAAAAAGCACCCGGTTCGTCATCTTCAGTTACAAAAGGAGGATTTGCAAAGAAATCCATCGCATACCAATACGATAAAGCTCTTAAAAATCTTGCCTCTGCAGCATGAACCTGATATTGGTCCATTCCTTCAGTTACTCTTACAAATTCATTACAAATAGTAACTTCAAACATTAACCTGTTATAAAGGCCTGCAATAAATAAGTCAGCTGAAGACCATGTATGATAATGAAAGTCTTTAATAGTTTTATCATTCCATCCAACTACAGCTTCATCAGTAGTTAATTCCTGAGCCATCCATACTTGTCTTAAATAATGTGATTCTCCTTCATCACCTGTAAGTACATCCTGATCTCCAGATGGTCCTTGTTGTCCGGTTACAGTGAATCCGGCATAACATTTTGCTAATAGTTGAAGATAAGCTTCATCGCTGGTAAAAACATTATTAGGAGTTAATGTTTTCTTATCTATTGGCTCAGTATCAAGATCGTTAATACAAGACACAACAAATAAGGACATTATTAACACTAATCCTAAATAAGTTATTTTATTAAATTTTATTTTCATGATTTTTATTTTTTTGTATTAATTAAAATCTTGCACTAATTCCAAATAAGAAAATTCTAGGTCTTGGATAAATATTATTATCAATTCCACCATAAATTTCCGGATCTAATCCATCATATTTGGTAATTGTGAATGCATTTTGAACAGTAGCATATAATCTTATACCTAAATCAATATTATTAAGCATTGGTTTTAATAAATCATCAAAAGTATAACCAAGCGTAATATTATCAATTTTTAAGAATGATGCATTATGTAGATAATAGTCTGAATTTGGTTGCATAGCATTAAATTCAGTATCATAAATATTAGTAGTTAAGTTTGCAAGATAATCATTAGTGAAAATATTATCATAGCGAGCCATATCTGAATTAACATTATCATAAATATAATTATTCAAATTTGCTCTTGCAGATAAACTAAAATCAAAATTTTTATATTCAACTCTGGTTGAAAAACCAAATATCATATTAGCAGCAGGGCTTTCAGCAAAGTATTTATCATCATCATTAATAATTCCATCTCCGTTTCTGTCAACATAAAGTCCTTCTATTGGTTTTCCTGCTTCGTCGTAAACTTGTTCATAAACAAAAAAGGTATTAATCGGATAACCCACAGCATGTTTTTGTATGGTATTTCCAGTAGCACCACCAATACCTCCAACATCTACTCCTTTATAATTCGGATCATCAAACTTAGTTAAGTTTGTAATTTTATTATCATTATAACTAAAGTTTACACCTGCATCCCAATAAATATCTTTAGTATTATATATAATACCGTTTAATGAAAGTTCAAAACCGGTATTTTCAAGATTACCAACATTTGTTACTAATTTATCGGTAAAATTACTTCCAATGGCAATAGGTATTTCATTTAATAAATCTTCTGTTTCTCTCTTATAAAATTCTAATGATCCATTTAGTCTATCCTTGTAAAGTCCAAAATCTAACCCAATATTATAAGTTGTGGTTGTTTCCCATTTGATATTTGGATCATACCCACTTGGCCTGATTGTATAAAAAGCATGATCAGCAAATGAATACATACAATTTTGATCACCTATTACATAAAGTGGCATATAGGAATAATAATCATCACCAATATCTTGTTGCCCGGTTATTCCATAACCTAATCTCAATTTCATATTACTTATAACATCGATATTTTGCATAAAACTTTCTTCAGAAATTCTCCATGCTAAAGCTAATGAAGGAAACAATCCCCATCTGTTATCTTCTGAAAATCTCGAAGAACCATCTTCCCTTAAAGTGAATGTTAATAAATACTTATCCATGAAAGTATAATTTAATCTCCCGAAAAATGAAACTAAATAATACTCTTTTTTACCGAAAACATTTTTTTCTTCACCATCTTTAAAGAAGATATCATCTTCGTTAGTATCCCAAAAATGTTGCCATGAATAACCACCCATTACATCTATTTTGCT
>JAUVUS010000270.1 GCA_030600865.1 Bacteroidales bacterium
TCCACAAATATCTATGATATTAGGTCCAGCAGCTGGAGGTGCTGTGTACTCACCTGCTTTAACCGATTTTGTTTTTATGGTAAAAAAAACAAGTTTTATGTTTCTTACCGGACCCGATGTTGTTAAGCAAGTTTTAAATGAAGATGTAAGCTTCGACGAACTTGGAGGTGCTGAAGTTCATGCCAGAAAAAGTGGTGTAGCCAATTTTATATATGAGGACGAAGAAAATGCAATTCTTGCTGTAAAAAAACTCTTATCTTTTTTCCCTTCAAATAATATGGCCAACCCTCCATATATTGACACAAAAACTGAACAGGAAAAAAATATTGATAAACTAAGAGCAATTGTTCCTGATGATCCTAACAAACCTTATGATGTAAAAAAAATAATTAAATTAATTATTGATCAAGGTTCATTTTTTGAAGTTTCTGAGCTATTTGCGCCGAATATTGTTGTAGGTTTTGGCAGATTACAAGGAAAAGCTATTGGGATTATTGCTAACCAGCCTAAAGTTCTCGCTGGAGTAATTGATATTAATTCTTCAATAAAAGCTGCTCGTTTTATTCGATTTTGTGACTCTTTTAATATTCCTCTCTTAACACTTGAAGATGTTCCCGGATTTTTACCCGGTCTAGATCAAGAATATAACGGGATAATAAAACATGGAGCAAAATTATTATTTGCGTATAGCGAAGCAACGGTTCCGAAAATAACTGTAATTCTTAGAAAAGCTTATGGAGGAGCTTTTTGTGTAATGAACAGTAAGAATATTGGTGGTGATTATAGCTTTGCCTAGCCAACTGCCGAAATTGCTGTGATGGGACCTGAGGGTGCTGTTTCAATACTTTATAAAAAAGAATTACAGGAAGCTGAAGATCCAAAGAAATTACAAAAAGAGTTAGCTGCAAAATATAGGAGTGAAATAGCAAATCCATATATTGCCGATGAAAAAGGTTACATTGACGAAGTAATTGATCCCGCCGAAACTCGTAAAAAATTAATAACTGCTTTTGAAACTTTGGAAAACAAGTATGTTGACCAACCTTCAAGGAAGCATGGAAATATACCATTGTAATTATTAATTATTAATGAAAAAATTACAATATAATCTAAAATATTAATGGCTAATAGTCAATAGCTAAAAGCAATATAGTATGAAAAAGATTAAGTCAATATTAATAGCTAACCGAGGAGAAATTGCAATCCGTATTTCGGAGACTGCAAAAAAGATGGGCATTAGGACTTACGGTTTAAAAACATCCAAAGAGCCAAGTGCATATTATTTGCAATTTATGGATGAGATTATTGATCTAACAGAAAATACTACTGATATTCCTGAATTCTTAGATATTGATAGAATTATTAATTCAATTAAAAAATATAATATTGACGCTGTTCATCCAGGTTATGGTTATTTAGCCGAAAATCCATATTTTGCTCAAAAGTGTATTGATGAAAAGATTATTTTTATAGGGCCCTCTCCTGACTCTATTTATAAATTAGGAAATAAAACCATAGCGAAACAATTGGCTTCAAATCATAATGTTCCATTACTTGAAGGCAGTAACGGAAATATTCGAGATATTAAACACGCCAAACAATTAGCACAAAAAATTGGTTTACCTGTGATAATAAAAGCAGCATCTGGCGGTGGTGGTCGAGGTATGCGCATTGTTGAGAACATTGAAGATATAGAAAAGATGCTTCGTTTAGCTCAAAACGAGTCCGAAAAAGCATTTGCCGATTCATCTGTATTTATGGAAAAATACGTTAGAAGTCCGCGCCATATCGAATTTCAAATTCTCGCCGATCACCATGGAAATATTATTCATTTGGGCGAGAGAGAATGCTCAATTCAACGAAAACATCAAAAATTAATAGAAGAATCACCTTCTATTGCTCTAAATGAAGAGTTACGAACCAAAATGGGCGAATCAGCTATTAATATTGCAAAAGCATCAAATTATAGAAATGCCGGAACAGTTGAGTTCCTTCTGGATGAGTCGGGTAATTATTATTTTATGGAAATGAATACCCGTATTCAGGTTGAGCATCCTGTGACAGAAATGGTAACAGGATTCGATTTAGTTGAATGGCAAATTAAAATTGCTCAAGACGAAAAACTTTTAGTAAAACAAAAAGATGTAAAATTAAATGGATGGGCTATTGAGTGCAGAATTAATGCAGAAGATGTTCAGTCAGGTTTTACACCTTATCTTGGCACAATTGAAAAGATTAATATTTCGAAAGGAAAAAATTGTAGATTCGATACTGGTGTCACAGAAGGTTCTAATATAAATGCGAATTTTGATTCAATGTTAGCAAAATTAATTTGCCATGGTGAAACACGGGAAAAAGCAATTAATAATTCTTTGTCGGTTCTTAACAAACTTCAGATTCAAGGAATTAAAACAACGATACCTTTTTGTAAAGCAGTATTAAATCATCCTAAATTTAAAAAGGGAGATATTTCCACATCGTTTATTCAAAAGGATATGAAGCAATTGTATTATCAAGAGACAGACGAAGAAATGATTGCAGCATTTTGGGCGGCACTTAACCACTGTGTCCAACTCGATATAGAAGATAAAACATTTGTTGATTACGAAAAGGGAAAGAACATAACTCCCTGGTTAATGAATAAAAGATTAAAATCATTATAAAAAAGCTTGACATTATGATATTCTCAAAATCAAAAAATAGCAAACAGAAATTTATCTCATGCACAGGGAATAATAAAAAATATGAATTTATTAATCCAAAAGAACTTTATATTAAACAAGGTAAAGAGAATATACCAATTGAAATTATCACCGACAAGCAAGGTTTTGTTTATATAATTTGGAAAAAGAAAAAATATCTTGTTAATATTATTGAAAAAAATCAAAATAAATATGAGGTTCTTGTGAATGGTGTAAGTTATCCAATTTCTGTTGAAACACCTTTTTCGTATAAAAGACGTAAGTACCTTGCTAATAACAAAGAAGAATCGAAGATTGAACGAATACAAGCACCAATGCCAGGTAAAATTGTTGAGTTTTTTGTTGAAGAAGATCAGATAATAAAAGAAGGAGAAACTTTACTTATTCTTGAAGCAATGAAAATGCAAAATGAAATTATTTCAAACGTCAGCGGAAAAATCAATAAAATTAATTTTAAACCTGACGATAGTGTGATGAAAGATGATGTATTGATTGAAGTTGAAAAATAATTACTGGATGCTATAAATAGAAATAGTAATTGATTAATTTCGTTTCGGATTTTGTTTATATTCGCCTTACTTTATAAATTTAAATTGAATGGCAAACTTGAATCTGGATTTTTTCCAGGAAAATAATTATACTACAAAGGATAACTCCAGACTTTTTATTGACAAACTATTTCTGAACACACGGTTATATTTTGTAATAAAATATATACAACTCATATTTAAAAACAGGAAATTAGCTTTACAAAACAAATATGACAGAAAGTCCTGGTCATTATCATCTTATGATGTTTTTAAGCTTATTGAAAGTTGCGGTGGCAAATTTAATATTGAAGGTTTTGATAATTTGAGAAATTGTAATGAGCCTGTTATAATTGTCAGCAATCATATGAGTGCAATGGAATCGATGATATTCCCATGTTTGATTGCTCCATTTAAGGAAGTAACTTTTGTAGTAAAAGAAAGTTTAACTAAACATTTCCTTTTTGGGCCGGTAATGAGAGCCAGAAAACCCATTGCTGTTGGAAGATCGAATTCAAGAGAAGATTTTATTTCTGTAATGAAACAAGGGCAAGAATTTTTAAAGGAAGGTACTTCTGTTGTTATTTTCCCACAAGGAGGAAGAAGAGAAATATTTAAACCTGAAGAATTTAATTCGTTAGGAGTAAGATTAGCTAAATCATCTGGTGTAAAAGTAATACCGATGGCCATTAAAACGGACTTTTGGGGCAATGGAAAGTTAGTAAAAGACCTTGGTCCAATCAACAGGGATAAGCCCATTTATATAAATATAGGCGAGCCTGTAACAATTAAAGGATCGGGAAAAGAAGAGAATCAACAAATTGTTAATTTTATTGTATCAAATTTGGAAGTTTGGAATAATCATAAATAATATATTGCTTTATTTTTTACCAAATACTGATAATCTAAATAATATAATATTTTTAAAGAGATACTATTTACTTGAGATGATTGAAAAGTATTGTTGAGATTTTCTAAAAAGCTATTGATAATTTCCGTTTCGTTGGTAGAGATTGAATTTTTCCAAACAAGTGATAATTCACTACCAGGTGCAAAACGCCATAAGTATTGCATATCAATTGTAAAAGCATTGTAGTTGTAATTATAATCCTCACCATAGGTGTCGTAACCTATAGATGGACTCAAATATCCATCATCCAACAATTCGTAGAAATCGGAATATTCTACTCTACTCCAATAATGCCGGGCTCTTAAACTTATCGACATTTTATTTGTAAAGATATAACTTGTATTAAGCGTATTAATTATTGTAGATTGATCTCTTTTACCAAAATTAATAATTGTATTCCCGGCTAAATCCTCATAATCTTCTACATATGGATCAGCAGAAAATTAGGGTGGAGTTATAAATATTTTCTATTTTTATTTTATGGAAATAAAATCAATATTGCAATATTTATTACCCAAGGAGATCCAGCTTTATTTTGATTTTGTCAATATTAAA
>JAUVUS010000323.1 GCA_030600865.1 Bacteroidales bacterium
AGGATTATCATTTAACCCGGGAATAACAAGAGTAGTAATTTCAAGATATTTCCCTGCTTTGGCAATATTCAAAAGAGATTCTTTAACCGGTTCAAGTTTTGATTTTGTATATTCAGTAAAAAAATTATTATTGAAAGCTTTCAGGTCTACACTATAAGCATCAATAAACTTGTTTAATTCATTTAATGGTTCCTTATTAATAAAACCATTGGTAACCATTACATTTTTTAAATTATGTTCCTTTGCCTTTTTAGCAACATCTATCATAAACTCGAAAAATACTATTGGTTCATTGTAAGTATAAGCTATTCCTGTATTATTCTCTTTTGATAAAGCTAAGTCTATAATTTTATCTGGTTTATAAAAGCTGCTTTCTCTCCCAAATTCGCTAACAGATGTTTGTGATATTTGCCAGTTTTGACAAAATGCACATTGCAAATTACATCCTAAACTACCTACCGATAATATTTCTGTACCCGGGTAAAAATGATATAATGGCTTTTTCTCAATTGGATCAAAACCAATTGATGAAACGATACCATAATTTTCAGAAATAAGAATACCCTTAGTATTTACCCGAACCTTACAAATTCCCGATTTTCCATTATTTATAATGCAGTTATGAGGACATAACACGCACTTAACTTTCTCATCATCAATTTTATGATAAAACAGAGCTTCCATAGGTTACTTTACCCCAAAACATTTATAATCATTGAATGGTATATCTATAACTTTAATATCGTCAACTCTCGACCACGCAGGCCCTTTTCTACACCACAATACAATTTCCTCGATAATTTCAGGTTCGCCATCTGCCTCAATATAAACACTTCCATCGTTTCGGTTTTTTACAAAACCTGTTATTCCTAATTCATTGGCCTTTTGCAGTGCACTGTACCGAAAACCAACTTCCTGTACTTTACCGTAAATATTTATTTTAACACTTTTAATCATAGTTTTAATCGTAGCGAGTTGATTTAAAAAATAGTATATCAAGCTTTGAATTATCTTCTTCAGATATTCTGGTATTATTTTTAAGTTTTTCTATTTGCTCTTCAACCGTATTTACACCTTTAATATTTGGCATTATAAAACCTGATTTTCCTGATCTGTCTCTAATAAACAATCCATGTTTCTGAGGTTTAAGTTCTTTAAGGTTATCTGCTATATGAGGTACTGATAATACATCTACACAAACCTTTATTTGATTAAGCTGACTACTTTTAATCGGCTCAAAATTTTTATATTTTGATGCAGCACCTATGGCATTTTCTATAATTTCATCATATAAAAAACTATGTTTTGGATTTATATCTCCATAACTTCTCAACAAATTATCATTTAAATCAAATATTGAAACAATACAAGCCCGATTCAATTTCAGATCCATAGATATTTTATCTTCACTTGTTTTTCTTATTTGCCCGGTAGATACAAAAAACAAAATAACATCGTATGCAATCTTCGCATAACTTGTTTTGGGATTAAACATAATTATTACCTTGAGTAAATGGGTTTTTAAATATAATATGGGAAGTCCTTACAATCATCAGTAAGTAATTTGCATAACATCACATTACAGAATAGAAGTAAAATTACAAATTTCATTTATCAACTTCAATTTTTATCGTATTTAATATCCACAGGTCTATCTCTAAACCCTTGATAGTCATCGGATGACTCGTTATAAAAATATCAAAAAGTCATCCGATGACTTGCGGATTCAAGGTAATATTTAAAAAAGGGCAAGCGCATGAAAAAATACTCTTGCTGATTAAATCTAAAAAAGTGTTTTTATTTGAATCATTTGTTATATAGTTATATTATTTTTGAAGTAAGAAGTAAAAATATGTTTTCGAAAAACTTGTTCAGGGAAAGTCTAAGAATTGCATTCAGTTCGATTCGCTCAAATTTATTACGAACGATTCTTACCGTATTTATTATTGCTTTTGGAATAATGGCACTTGTAGGCATATTAACTGCAATTGATTCAATAAAAGGTACAATAAGTAATCAGTTTAGAAGTATGGGTGCTAATACTTTTTCAATAGTAAATAGAGATAACCGTGTTCGTGTTGGAGGACGAGTAGAAAGATATAAAAGTATTGAATACCGGGATGCTATGAATTTTAAGAAAGAATTTAAATTTCCTGCGTTAGTTTCCATATCAACTTTTGCATCACAAATAGCTACAGTAAAATACAAATCTGAAAAAACAAATCCCAATATATCCGTTATAGGATCCGACGAAAATTATTTAATTACTTCCGGCTACGAAATAAAAGAAGGAAGAAATTTTTCTATAAATGAAATATCATCGAATGCTCATGTTGTTATAATAGGCTTGAGCTTGGCCAATGATATTTTTGCTGAAGGCGAAGAAGCTTTGGATAAGGTTATCAGCATAGGAAATGGGAAATATAAAGTGATTGGAGTACTACTGGAAAAAGGTTCAAGTTTTGGATCGGCTGGCGATAAAATATGCATATTACCTATAACCAGTGTCCGTCAATATTTTTCCAGACCCAATATGAATTTTAGGATATCTGTATTACCTAACGATTCTAAATTATTAAAAGCTGCAATTAACGAAGCTGAAGGTATTTTCAGAGTAATAAGAAAACTTAGAAGTTTTGAAACCAGCAATTTTTCAATTGAAACAAGTGATAGTTTATCAAACTTGTTAATAAAAAATATAAGTTATGTAACAATTGCTGCAACTATTATCGGCATAATTACGTTATTGGGAGCAGCAATTGGATTAATGAATATTATGCTGGTATCGGTTACAGAACGAACAAGAGAAATTGGTATTCGTAAAGCTATTGGAGCAAAGGCATCAACAATAAGGCGTCAGTTCCTTTACGAATCAATCTTGATAGGGCAACTTGGTGGTTTTTTTGGTATAATTTTAGGAATTTTAATTGGGAATGTCGTATCTTTAATAACTGGTGGAATATTTATTATTCCATGGCTTTGGATACTGGGAGGAGTAGTTCTATGTTTCATAGTAGGCTTGACATCTGGATTGTTTCCTGCGATTAAAGCTTCGAAACTTGATCCTATTGTTTCATTACGTTACGAATAATATTTTATAATTATGAATGAATTGGTTATTGAAAAAACAGTTAAAACTCCATACGTTAATTTCGATGCCCAAGGCGGAATTTTAAAAGTAATTGGCAGATCTATTCCTGAAAACCCAGAGGAATTTTATAGTGCTTTGTTTGATTGGGTAAACGACTATTTTAAAGATCCGCAAAATGAAACTCTTGTAAATATACAACTTGAATATATTAACAGCGGTTCATCAAAATTTATTTTAGATTTTTTTCAGTTATTTCAAGAATATAAAGCCAAGGGACACAACTGTAAAATAAGCTGGTATTACGAAGAAGATGACGAAGCTGTTTTGGAGTTAGGCAAACATTATCAAGCTATTATTGATGTTCCTTTTAAATTAATTGAAATTTATTAGCTCAAAAAATTTATTATAAAAAAACCTGAAGCATTAATTGTTTCAGGCTTTTTCAATTATATTTTTTACTATTAAAATAGTTTCTCAATTAAATCAACAACCCGGCAGGAATATCCCCATTCATTATCGTACCACGAAATAACTTTAACAGTTTTTCCGATAACCATTGTACTTAATGCATCAAAAATTGATGAATGTGGGTTATGAATAATATCGACAGATACAATTGGATCTTCAGTATATTCTAAAATACCTTTCATTGCACCTTCAGCAGCTTCTTTCATTGCAGCATTAACCTCTTCAATAGTAACTTCCCTTTTTAAATTTGCTACCAAATCAATCATTGAACCTGTAGCTGTTGGTACACGAACAGCCATTCCATCAAGTTTACCTTTTAATTCTGGTATGATTTTGCCTACAGCCGATGCAGCTCCGGTTGTAGTTGGAATTTGGGAAACTGCTGCTGACCTTGCACGACGAAGGTCGGAATGAGGAGCATCAAGAATCATTTGATCGTTAGTATACGAATGTATTGTTGTCATCAAACCATTTTCAACACCAAATTTATCATTTAAAACTTTAACAACAGGTGCTAAACAGTTTGTTGTACAAGA
>JAUVUS010000072.1 GCA_030600865.1 Bacteroidales bacterium
AGTAAAAACAGATTTTAAATTTCCAAAACAAAAGAGTATTTATAAGGGTAAGGTTCGCGATGTTTATAATATCGATGATCAGTTTCTTGTTATGATTGTTAGCGATCGTATTTCTGCTTTCGATGTTGTATTACCTGAAGGGATACCATACAAAGGACAAGTATTGAATCAAATTGCCGATAAATTTTTGGATGCCACAGCTGATATTGTTCCAAACTGGAAAATAGCTGTTCCTGATCCTATGGTTACCATTGGTCATTTTGTTGAGACATATCCTATTGAGATGGTTGTTCGTGGATATTTAACCGGTCATGCATGGCGCGAATATAAATCCGGGAAACGTGAGATTTGTGGTGTTACAATGCCGGAGGGAATGAAAGAACATCAACGATTTACTGAACCAATTTTAACACCTACTACAAAAGCACATGAAGGTCACGATGAAGATATTTCTCGTGACGAAATAATAAAGCAAGGATTAGTTTCTGAGGAAGAATATAAGAAATTGGAAGAATATACTTTGGCTTTATTTAAACGCGGAACCGAGATAGCCGAAAAAATGGGATTAATCCTTGTTGATACAAAATACGAGTTTGGTAAAAAGGATGGACAAATTTACTTAATTGATGAAATTCATACTCCGGATTCGTCACGTTATTTTTATTTGGAAGGATATCAGGAGAGACAAGATAAAGACGAAAATCAAAAGCAGTTATCCAAAGAATTTGTTCGCGAGTGGTTAATGGAAAACGGATTCCAGGGGAGAGAAGGTCAAAAGGTTCCTGAAATGCCTCTTGAATTTGTAAACCAGGTATCCAATCGTTATATTGAACTATTCGAAAAAATTACCGGCGATAAATTCCAAAAAGCAGAAGCAAGTGAAGTAATGGAGCGAATTGAAAAGAACGTTATAGCTAAACTTAATGAATTGCTATAAAAATATCATAAGGTAGTCATTGCGAGTGAAACGAGGCAATCTTTAAAAAAAGATTGCTTCAGTTGTTAAACTCCTTCACAATGACTTTATCTTGGGTATATTTATTTTTTTTGTTACTTTTATTTAAGATAATGAAGCTACAATGTTCAAACAAAAAGGTGGTTATATTTATATATTATCAAATAAGAACAATACAGTTCTTTATACAGGGGTAACTAATAATTTAAAACGAAGACTTGAAGAGCACTGTCTTAAATTAAATCCAAAATCATTTACTTCAAAATATAACTTAAATAAATTAGTTTATTACGAATCATTCTTCATAATTGGTGATGCTATTGCTCGAGAAAAGCAAATAAAGGCAGGTTCAAGAAAGAAAAAGGAATTGTTAATAAATAACATAAATCCGGAATGGAACGATTTATCTGAAGAGATAGAATAAAAAAAATATAGTCGTTGCGAACGGAGTGAAGTAATCGTTTAGTTGAGATTGCTTCGTTTCGCTCGCAATGACATTCTCAATTTAAAACATAATACTCACTCCAAAATAAATTGTACGTTGAGAATATAGTTCGTTAAAGCTGCTTGTGTAATCTTCATTATAATTAATACTCATAACATTATCAGAATTTAGCAGATTGCTGATATTAGCATATAAAACCAAGGCTAAATCAGAATTTACAACCCAATATTTTGAAATTGACAAATCAATTTTATAATAATCGGGTAGTCTTTTCGCATTATTCCAGTTACTGTATGAAGGATAATATGTTGTAGTTTCATCATCAAAATAACTTCCGTTAATCGGTAAATAGTAACTTCCTTGTCTAAAAATATAGATGGTACTTATTTCAAGAAAGTTTTTCAGCTTATACTTTAGAACACTTCTTATAAAATAATTCAAATCATATTTTGAAGGATATTTTTCTGTGCCATCATTTATTTCAACATCAATTGTTGTAAATGAAAACTGAAACTCAAAAGGCTTAATATTTATTTTTGTATAGAACTCTCCACCAATTATCTTATCATTATAATTAGCATGATCCACATTTTTTGTAAAAACAGAAGTTTGTATCTCGAAATTATCGACCGTAAATTGATAATCCAGACTATATTGGTCACTTTCGAAATGTGTTATTTCATATTGTTCTGCATTTGGCATTGATAATCGATTGTAATGACCTGCCGATAAAATAAAGTTGTGTTTACTGTTAATTTTATAATTTAAATTTCCCTGGTAGCTCCAATAATTCGGAGTATGATTTATAACAATATTTTTTCTAACTCCTGTACCCAATATCAAGTTATTTGTAATATTAAATTTTGTGTAAATAAATAGTTCAGGTAAATAATATTCCTGATTGGAGTTAAAAGAAATAGTTGGATGATGCATATCCTGGGCGTAATCGTAATAAGGTTTTGTCCCTTTTGAATCGCTGATTCTATAATCGAAAGAACCACCTGTTTTTATACTCCATTTTTTAAAAAAGTGTTGATACGCTGATGATAAGTATACATCTTGTTTATTAATTCCAATATCTGTTATACTGTATTTATAATTTTCTTCACTAATATTATAGCCTGCGTTTACTGTGATTTCACCTTTATCTTGCTGTGAAATGAAATTAGCAATTGTGAAGTTCCTTTTCTTACCCATGTCAAAAATGCCCGTATAACTTGGAACTCTGGTATTAAACTTATAACCTTCCATGTTGCTATAATTGAATAGCTTAAATCGTAATTTGTGATTTAAATTATGGATAATGTGAAATCCCAGGTCGAACGAATTGAAATTTTCCAAATCGCGCATAGCATCCTGATTTAATCCGGTAAAAATTTGTGAGGGTTGATAATTCCCAAATGCAATTAGAGATGTTTTATTATTTAGTTTCCTTGATGTAAAAGTTCCAAAATTAGCAAGTGAAATAGCGAGAGTATTTGAAGTGCCTGTTGGTATTTGATTATTTGTCTGTAAACTTACTAATCCTGATGCCGTATTTCCATATTCAAGTGGAGGATTTCCTGCAAATACATGCATTCGTTCAATAATATCGGTATTAAAAATACTAAAAGTGCCAATACCATTAAGTTGCGAAAAGCGAATTGCATCATATATAGGAACATCATTCAGGTAGATTCCTGTTTCGTCGGGACGACTTCCTCGTAAGCTAATACTTGCTGATTCGTCTGTAGTAGTAGATGCGGGCATTGCATTTATTGCTAAAAGAGGATCGGCTTTTGCAGCAGGATTCAAATAAATATCCATCTGTTTCATCTGTTTTACTGTGAACTCTTCAGCAATAATTCTTCGGGCCGTTACAACTGATTCTGCCAGTAATTCTGCAAAAGGCTCAAGTTTTACTGTAATAGAACTACTAACGGAATTTACAGGGATAAAAGAATCCCTGTATCCGATATAACTTATAATTAAAGTGTCATTATTAATAGACTTATTGATTTTTAATTGAAAAGTACCATTCTCATTAGTTGTTGCTCCTATGCTCCAATCGCTTTGTAAAAATATGTTCGCTCCCGGTAAAACTTCATTATTTTGAGCATCAATTACTCTACCTTCAATCTGAATGGTTTGAGTATATGCATTTACCAACGAAATAAAAAGTATTATTATGATTATTAGATGTCTTTTCATTTTAAATTTTAAAATTATGATTCAATAAGATTAGGTAATAGTTGATTTTTGATCCAGGTAAATTCAGGTTCAACTTTTAGTGCTTTTTCGTAGGTTGCTTTAGCTTTTTCGATTTGACCTGTTTTCTCATAAGCAACACCTAACCACGCTAAAGCATCAAGATACATCCAGTCTTTTGTTTGATTGTTTTTTTCAAAAAGACTGATGGTGAATTCGTAACTTTTTATTGCTTCCTGAATATCGCCACCCCACATTTTGGGTGTAAAATATTTAGAATTTGCATGTTGCCTCCATGCAGCAGCATTTAATGAGTCAAGAGATATTGCTTTCCCAATATGGATTTCGCTTTGTGAACCAAGTGTCATACCTTTCATTGGACTAAAGCCCATCTGAACACTCATTATTCCTGCTGTTATTGCATGCAAATCAGATGATCCGGGATTTTCTTTTAAAAGTAATTCTATCTGTTCAAGAGTTTTATCCAAATGTTTTTCATATGTTTCTTCGTCCTTATTGGATAAACAAGAATAAAGCAATCCGTATTTAAGCTTAATTGCTTCAATTTTGTTTTTAGGAGTAGAGTTGTTATCTGATAAAATAAAATCAGCTTCTTTAGCCAATTGTTTCCACATAAATACGCTAGAGTTAATATAGGCTATGTAGGCTTTTTCTTCAAGTTGAGCAATTTTTTCGTTTTGTGCTTTTACACTTATACAGCTTAATGTTATAATGCTGATAATTAAAAATTTTGTCATTGTTTTCATGATGTTTTAGTTTTTTATATTTATACTGACGCTTACTTATAAATTTATTGCATTTTCAAGTCAAAAATATTTCGAATGCTTATTATTTAATTGACATATCTTGCTAAATACTATTATAAACAAGTTTATAAAATAAACCAAGATGTTAAAAAAATTATAGTTTTAAATATTCCTTTAAATCCTTAACATATTTCTCAAATGCTTCAACACCTTTTTTAGTTATGTTACAGGTAGTTTGTGGTATTTTACCTTTAAATCCTTTTTTAACAAATATATACCCGGCATCTTCAAGTTTAGTAATTTGAACACTTAAATTACCTGAAGTAGCTTCAGTTTGCTCTTTTAAGTATGTGAATTCGGCTTTCTCAACCGAAATTAAAAGAGACATAATTGCTAATCGCAATTCGGAATGTAATAAAGGATCTAATTTTTTAAGCATTGTTTTTGTTTTGTGATTTTAATAAATATCCCGGAACTAAATATCCAAAAATAATTACTAATGGAGAAACAAATTCAACATAATCTCCGGGTATAAGATATAAACATAAAACTCCAATCCAAAAAATTATTCCACCCCATATTAAAGGTTTGAATTTTATAACTATCCCTGTAAGGAATGTTGCGTTTCCTGCTAAAAGAAATATTACAGGTGCTACATTATAATTGAATTCCTTAATAAAAACAATTACAATAACATAACTAACAAAAAACGCGATCCAAATCATGAAGTTTACACGGCCAAGATGTGTAGAAACGCGAGTTTTTTTACCATGACGCATACCATAAATTATATTGGCAATTACTCCCGGAATTACAATTAACCAGATTAAATAAGGTTTTGCCAAATCTGTAAATCTTTCAAGGATTATTTGTCCTGTACAACCAGTTAATATAATCCAGCCCCAAAGTAAAAAATAGAAGCTACTATCATGAAGATTTCCTTTAGTACGTTGAATCATTCTTTCAATAATCTGAAGACTTTCTTCAGGATTTAATACTTTTTCATTTGTTTCCATAATTGTATTTTGAAATTAAACATATTGCAAATATAAACTAGTTTATAATATAAACCAAATTTATTATAATCTTTTTAATTGAATGGAATTTATTGAGGCTTTGTTTAAGTATTCCTGTTGAGTTGTCATTCCCGCGGAGGTGGGAATCTAAATGATTTTGTTTTAATTGAATTGCAAGGCTTTTTAAATAATCTTTTTACTTTTGTAACTGGTTTAAAAATAAAAAAATAAAAATAATGGATAAAGTACTTGGTATTGGGAATGCTCTGGTTGATATAATGACTCAGTTACCTGATGATTCAACCTTAGAGAAGTTTTCGTTGAAAAAAGGTAGCATGCAACTTTCTGATAGAGATTTTGCCGATGAAATTAATATTGCAACCTCAGATTTTAAAAAATCTCAATCATCCGGAGGATCGGCTGCGAATACTATACATGGATTGGCAAGCCTTGGTGCTGCAACCGGATATATTGGAAAAGTTGGTGAAGATGAATTTGGTGAGTTTTTTAGTAATGATATGAAAGCAAACGGCATTCAGCCATTTATGTTGAAAAGTGCAACAGATACAGGAAGAGCAATTGCTTTAGTAACATCTGACTCGGAACGTACATTTGCAACTTTTTTAGGTGCTGCAGTTGAATTATCCGATACAGATTTAAATGCCGATCAATTTAAAGATTATAAATATTTACACATTGAAGGTTATTTGGTGCAAAATCATAATCTAATGCTTAAAGCTGCTGAACTGGCTAAAGCTAATGATATGAAAATATCGATTGATATGGCTAGCTTCAATGTGGTTGAGGATAATCTTGATTTCCTGAAAGATTATGTAAAAGATTATGTAGATATTATTTTTGCTAATGAAGAAGAATCAAAAGCATTTACCGGGAAAGAACCAGAAGATTCTTTAAATGAATTAGCAGAACAATGTGAGATTGCAATTGTAAAAATTGGAAGTAAAGGTTCGTTGGTAAAAAGTAAGGGGAAGGTTTACAGAATCGATCCTATAAAAGTAAAACCCGTTGATACAACAGGTGCCGGTGATTTATTCGCTTCCGGATTTCTCTATGGCCTGACAAATAAAATGCCTCTGGATAAATGTGGTAAAATTGGTTCTTTGTGTGCCGGTAAAGTAATTGAAGTTATTGGCTCAAAAATGGAACCGAAAACCTGGGAAGAAATAAAGACCAGTATTTAAAAATACTGTAAAAAAAGAAAAGGGTAGTTGTTAAGCAATTACTCTTTTTTTATTTTTTACTATTTGTAAAATAGTAAAAGATTACTTAAATTTATAATGATGAATAACAATTAATAAAAAAGAAGTTTTGGTACTTGTTTATAGCAAAATATCATAGTTATTATTCATTGAAAATGGCGATATTTATTAACGAAGTTGCTTATGGGAATTCAAGCTGGAGAAAAAGATGACTCTGTACGCAGATTTAAACTTCCTAAAGTTTTAAGCTATTATAATAAATCTGATTATACTACTCAACAGAAAGCTCGTTTTATATATCATTTATGTATAGCTGCAATGGTTGGGATGGTATTTATAATTTTTTCTTCAACTTATGTTCAGTTGAAGAGTATTGAGTATGATGGAATTTTTCTTCCGGTTATTCTTTCCGAGATTGCACTTCTAATTTTTTTCGGGATTTGCCTTTTTCTTTTGACTAAAGGTAAATATGGCATTTCAGCTCATTTATTTATGACTATTGCAATGGCTTGTGTGTGGTATGTTATGTGGATACATCGTGGAAATATTATTACACGCCTTGATACAGTTGTTTTCATTATAGCTCTACTTAATTTGACTCCTTTATTTATCACTAAATATAAAATAGCAATTCCGTTTTACATCGTAGTAAATGTGATAATATTGATTGTGTTTGTGCAAATTATTAAGGATCGGATAAATTTATCTGATGCATCAGCTGTGGATTATATTGTTGATACATCCATAGCAATACTCTTTACAGGTATAGTAGGGTATAATATCTTCAGAATTAATAAAGAATCGCTTGAAAAGGTTGAATCTGATAATAAAGAACGGAAGAAGGCCGAGGAAGCATTAAAACAAAGTGAATTGTTTCGTCGTACAGTTTTTGACAGTTCCACTATTCCAATAATAGTAATGGAATCTATTTCCTTTAAATATATAGATATTAATGAAGCTGCTGTAAAAATTTATGGATTCTCTTCGCATGAAGCTTCTCTGGGAAAAACACCTCTTGATGTTTCTGCTCCTGTTCAATATGACGGTACTCCCTCATCTCAAAAAGCAGTTTCTTATATTGAGAAAGCATTGAAGGAAGGAAGTGTTACTTTTGAATGGCTTCATCAACGTCCTGATGGTGAATTTTGGGATGCCGAAGTTCATTTGTTATCTTTCCGGTCAGATGAAAAAACACTACTTCAATTTTCACTAATTGATATTACCGAACGAAAAAAAATTGAATCAGATCTTAAAGAAAGTGAGTTAAGGTATAGAACACTTTTTGAAAATGCTCAAATAGGTATCTATCAAACTACACCTGGTGGTGATATTCTACAGGCAAATCCTGCCATTATAAAAATGACTGGGTTTAATTCATTAAGTGAACTTAATAAAAGAAACCTTGAAACTGAAAACAATTTTCTTAAATCGACAAGAAATTTTTTTATAGAGATTATTGAAAAACAAGGATTTGTAAAAGATTTTGAATCGGAATGGAAAAAGAAAAATGGCGAGACTATTATTCTTATAGAGAATGCTCGTGCTGTACGTGATACTGAAGGGAAAACGCTATATTATGAGGGTTTTGTTGAAAATATAACTGAACGCAAACTAGCCGAAAAAGCATTAAAAGAAAGTGAAGAAAAGTACCGTACTCTCATGGAAAACATGAATGATATTGTTATGATGGTTGACAATGATGACAGGGTTCTGTATGTGAATAAAAAATTTAGCGAGAAACTTGGTTATTCTGATAATGAAATTATTGGTGAAATAGGATACAAAAAACTTCTTGTTTCTGAAGATCAAGAAGTAATTATAAAAGCAAATAAGGAAAGAACTAAAAATGTTATTAGTCAATATGAAACAACTTTTATAGCTAAGGATGGTAGTAAGATCGATTTCTTCATAAGTGGTGCTCCTGTTAGAGACCCTGAGGGAAAAATTATAGGGTCAATAGGAAATATGATTGATATTACAGAACGCAAACAAGCCGAAAAAGCATTAAAGGAAAGTCAGCAACTATTTCAAGCTCTGGCTCAGGTTTCGCCGGTTGGTATTTTCCGAACTAAAGCCGATGGTTATACAACATATGTTAACCCAAAATGGATGGAATTATCAGGATTAACATTTGAAGAGGCAATTGGTGATGGCTGGCTTATAGCAGTACACCCGGAAGATAAAGAAATGCTCCGGGGTAATTGGAAATCACATTCTGGTAAAAGCGAAAATTCAACAGCTGAATACCGATTCATTAAACCTGACGGAAGCATTGTTTGGGTTCTTGGCAATGCTGAACCGGAAATAATTGATAATAAAATCATGGGTTACATAGGAACAATTACCGATATTACAGAAAAAAA
>JAUVUS010000341.1 GCA_030600865.1 Bacteroidales bacterium
ACACCAGTTTCCTTCTTCGTAATCAACAAATACACTGTTACCCCAGTAATTATGAAGTAGTTCGTGTGGGTATGACGAATTTAATATCCAGGGAAAACGAATCACTTTTTCGCCTAACAATGTAAAAGATGGCATTCCATAGCCGGTTTCCCAAAAATTTTCTACTAATGCAAATTTAGTAAATGGATATGGACCTATAAGATTTTCGTATATTTTAAGATATTTGCTTGTAGTATGAAGATATCTGTTTGCAAGGTCTTCGTCAGGAGTGCGTAGAAATGACTGAACAAGTACATCGCCTGCTTGTAACGAATATTCTGTCCATTGATTAGCAACCAGATAAATTTCATCCATAAGTTCAGGTGATTCGTATTTTACAATTCTGTTTTCACCCTGTACTTCATTAATGGTTCTTTTACCTTGCGAAACCACGTTCCATTGTTCAGGAAGATTTACTGTAAGGTTAAAAGAAAACAGATCAATGTTTTCAAATTTTGGCAACCAATAAGTAGAGCCTGCCATAAATACGCCATTTTCAAAAATAATTCCGCTGGTTTCACTAAATCCTCTTGCATATTCTGCTGCTCCTTCAGTAATCTGATCATTGATAATGCCGTTATATTGTAAAGGAATAATCAGCTTGTTACTTTTTCCTTCAATAGAAATTTTATAGCTATTTACAGGAACAGATGTTTCTTCATCATTAGCATTAACTTTTTCAATTAAAAAACTATTATCTAGTGATTTAACTGTCAAATTGCTATTTAACCGAAACTGAATATAATCTTTATTATCAAGATTATCTTTCATTATTATCAGAGTATCAATTGCATTTAACTCTCCATTAGTAATGTTGAGTTTTACACTTACATTATGATGAAGAACCTGTGAAAATGAATACAGGCTAGTCAGCATTAATACCAAAGTCAATAATTTATTTTTCATGCTTTATATAATTATATTTTGTAAAAAGTTACTATTTTTCATAAAAATGTGGTGTAAATATATGAATTAATTTTATTAATATCAATAAATAATTATTGAAAAACGATATAAATATATCTTTATACAGTAAAAATCAATGACAATAGTAAAATATATAGAGTTTTATACATTATTAAATTTAATTTTTCCTGAACATGCTAACATAATCCAGATAGTATGTAATTTTTATTGAAAAACTGTTAGTTTGTGGCAAGTTGAAAACATTAACAAAATTCTCAAAGAATGATTCAAACTCATCAGTAAAAATAGGAGCCATATTAAATATATTATTCTTCCACATTAATGTTAAGAAGCTCCCCGGAGCAAAGTTCCAGTTATAAATCAGATCAACATTAAAGGCATTAAAGTTAAGGTCAGGCCCAAAATATTCAGGATAGTCACTCATAGTTCCATCTTGGTTTAGTATGAAATATTTATTGTAGTCAACTGTTGACCAATAATGTCGGACTTTCAAACTTATTATTGATTTGTTATTAAAACTATATGCACTGGTTAAAGATTGACTAATTCCTGATACTGTCCTTTCTCCAAAAAGAATAGAATCAGGATTCATCGCACCACCATGATCTGAACCAGCATATCCAATGTCATTTATAGTTTTCCATCCATCAGCAGAATAGTTGAATGTTAGCTTATCATTAATTCTTAATCCGGGAGTAATACCAATATAGTATTCAGGACCTTGTTCTTTTTTATATGAAAAACGGGTATTCCATGTAAAGGCTTTTCTGTAATCTGACATAACGAAGAAACCCGCACTATACGAAGCCGGACGCTTATAATACATGCCATCTACACGTGGCTCATAAAAATCTTTTTGGCCAAGCGGTTTCCAATATAAATCTGCACTAAGCGTATAATTATTTTTTAATATCCCAAATGATTTAAAAGAAATTCGAGACTCAGTAAAAGTATTTGGTTTATATAGTGTTTTATAAGACAACTGAATACTTGAACTAGTTGTTAAAAACATACCTTTAGGTTGAAAAGATTGTTTTTTAAAAGTAATATTATGATTTAGTTCATTTTGCAAAGTAAAATATCCCATGTCATTTGGGTCATATTTATCACTTATAAGTTCAAGATTATAATTATATTGAAATTTTCCGCTTATTTTACCCATATATAAGTTCATATATTCGCCAGTAGTTTTATCAGGTAACATACTTAAAGCAGCAGTTCCGTAAACACCGTAAGCATTACTTTTATTTGTGAATTTAAAAGCAGCACCCGTAACGTTTGATATGGCTCCATTTTCCCAAATATACTTATTTGTATTTATGATATTGAGATATGAATTTCTTCCGAATGTTTGGTCAACTACTAAAATATTATAATTGGCTAAAGGTTCGGTTAAAACAGATCTTCTATTCCCAAGAGAATCTTCAATAGTAGCATACATATTTTGAGTTACTGCATTAAAAAATCCTAAACCTAAATTATTATTTGTTCTTCCCGATATTTTAGTTGCATTTATGACTGATGTTTCTGCAGGATTATCAATAATTGTTTCACCATCTTGCAACATATACGTCACTTTGTCGTAGTCGCCAGGCTGGTCGCCAATTCTACGTGAGTAGAATAAGCCGGCCTTATTGAATAGCTCTGTACCTTCAGTAAAAAATTGTCTTTTTTCATCATATTTTGTTTCATGAGCTGTTAAATTCAATACCAGATTATCAGAAGTTGTTTGTCCAAAATCCGGGATGAGCATCATGTCAAGAGTAAAACTCTCGTTTATTCCGTATTTTAAATCTAATCCCCCATTATAACTGTAATCAAAACTTGAGTTTTCGGAATATTTTTCAGCATAAGTTGAAAGATATGGCCTTAATTCAAGACGTAAAGGAGCTTTTATATTTTTTATTTCAGTAAGTTCTCCCTGTTGATTTGTAACTCCTTGTACAGAACGGTCAACCAAATTCCATGTTGAGGTTTCTTCATTTTCTCTGTCAACTCTCCAGAAATTAATTCCCCATGTCATTTCCTCTTCTGATGAAAAACGAATCGCAGAATATGGAATCTTCATTTCAACCACCCATCCGTATGGTGTAATTTTTACTTCACTTTCCCATACAGCATCCCAATATATATCGAACTCACTGTCTGTAGTACTTGGCCCATGACTATTATCATTCGACTGAAAATCATCAGACACTTCATTAATTCTTTTTCGATCAACCTGTACGTTTGACGAAGAGACAATAAACTCAAACATATTCTGACTATCAGAGTGAGGATTAAGGCTAACATGGAAATAATCGGCATTCATTGTAATTTCATCACGTGCACATAGTCCTTTAGGAATATCCTGAGAACTATTATCGTATAATATGGCTCCAATATATAATGCTTTATTATTATACAATATTTTTACTTCACTTCTTTTTTTAGAAATCTGCCCAATAGTAGGACTGTACGTCATAAAATCACCGGCTATCATAGCTTCTCCCCAAGCTTTTTCATCAAGAATACCGTTTATTTTAATATTCTCTGTTGTTTTAATTGCTCTTAATTGCTTTTTTTCAGGATTAGAAAACACATCCATAGAAGAGAAAAAATGACTTGAAAGTAGTATAACTATTAATACGGATTTTCTGGTATTCATGTGGTTAAATATTAGAAAACATTGATTTCTTTATTTCATTTCTTATTATTTCTACTTTAGAAAAAAGCTAATTGTTAAAAATTGCTTAAAGTAAAACTTTGCAATAGTAATAAAAAATATTGAAATACAGCAAAAAATTATTGAAAAACAATAAAAATATTACCCAATACGATATGTCGTATTTTTAAATGTATAGTAATTAATCTTATATCAAACTGAAGTTAATATTAAACTAAAA
>JAUVUS010000012.1 GCA_030600865.1 Bacteroidales bacterium
AATTGTCAAAAGGAAAACAATTCCTAGAAGTAGTCTTAATTTTTTCATGGTTGTAAAAGTTAGATTAATAATTCGGTAAATTTTTTAAAATCAAAGCTTTACAAGTTACGACATTTGGAAAGCGAAGTCAAATATTTGGAAGTAAAACTGCTTATTTGAGCAGAAATATTATTCAAGTTGCTAAACTTAAAAAATGAGTATAAAAAAAGCCCGATACTTTCGTATCAGGCTTTTTCTTAGTAGCGGGGATAGGACTCGAACCTATGACCTTTGGGTTATGAGCCCAACGAGCTACCAACTGCTCCACCCCGCAATATATTTTAAAGTACGTTTATTTTGCTCAATTGCGGATGCAAAAGTAAGTAATGATAGGTAAAAAACAAATTTTTTTTTACTATTCTTGCATTTTGCAATGTATTTATTTTTTTACAATGTTTACTCACTTAAATCTCAATTGTTAATTTATGTTATTTTCATCGCATAAATATTAAAAACGGTTCGTTTAATTCAATTGTTTGGGCTATTTTAGTGAGCTCATTTTTAACCTGAATGATTTATAAGTTTGTCGTAATAGATTAATTTATGAACTTCTTTCACGACTGAAAGGAGTAATTATTCAGGTGAGTATTTTCTTTATCGAAAACGTGTATCTTTGCAAACAAATTAATTATTGATGATCAAAGAGAAAAAGAAACGTATTGTTAGTAAACTAAGAAATAAATACCGCTTAAGTATTTATAATGACGATACTTTTGAAGAAGTATGGTTCTTGCGACTTTCAAGATTAAATGTTTTTTCTATTGTTGGAACAAGTGGATTACTTTTTACAATTGCGATTATTGTTTTAATTGCATTTACACCGATCAGAGAATTTATTCCGGGTTACCCCGATGGTAATATGCGTCGAAATATCATTAATAATGTTTATAAACTTGATTCATTAGAACATGAGCTTGAAATTCGTGATCGATATTTTGAAAGTATAAATACAATTATCAGGGGAGGTACCCCTTTAAGTTATGAAAGTTCGCAGGATACAACTGTAAGATACGAGGAAATTACATTTGCTAAATCTGAACATGATTCATTATTGCGTCAGCAGATTGAAGAAGAAGAGTTGTTTAATCTCTCTATTTTAACAAATACATCTAATAAAACTGATTTTTCAAGCATACATTTTTATCCTCCTGTTAAAGGCTTAGTTACAAATTCATTCAATCCGAATGAATATCATTTTGGAACTGATATCGTAACGGCTTCAAACAAAGTGGTTGTAGCAACATTAGAAGGAACAGTTACCATTGCAAACTGGACACTAGAGACAGGATACGTAATCCAGATTCAGCATGATAACAATTTATTATCGGTATACAAACACAATTCTGAACTTCTGAAAAAAATTGGGAATCATGTAACTGCAGGTGAGGCAATTGCTATTATTGGAAATTCAGGAGAACTTACCAGTGGACCACATTTGCATTTCGAGTTATGGCATAACGGAACTCCCATTGATCCGGAAGATTACGTGGCATTTTAGATAAATTTTGGAGAAGGAGAAAGCGAAGGATAAATGAAAAAAAGAGTTGCAATATTAGGATCTACAGGTTCAATCGGAAAACAAGCTTTAGATGTAGTCAGGAAGAATCCTGATCATTTCGAAATTGAAGTTCTTACTGCTTACAATAATATTGATTTACTGTCGAAACAAGCAAAAGAATTTCAGCCTAATACGGTGGTTATTGCAAATGAATCAAAATATGATGAATTAGTTACTGTTCTTGGAGACCTTCCTGTTAAAATATATGCCGGTAATAACGCTATTGCACAAGTTGTTGAAATGGAGACTATTGATATTGTTCTTACTGCAATGGTTGGATATTCCGGATTACTTCCAACAATAAATGCAATCAAAGCAGGTAAAACAATTGCTTTGGCAAACAAGGAAACACTTGTAGTAGCAGGCGAGATTATTCAAAAATTAGCATTTCATCATAAAGTTAGTATATACCCAGTTGATTCTGAACATTCGGCTATTTTCCAGTGCCTGGTTGGTGAAGGACAAAATGCGATAGAAAAAATTATCTTAACTGCATCAGGAGGTCCATTCAGGGGAAAGGATATTGAATTTTTAAAATCTGCAACCAAAGAAAATGCCTTAAAACATCCTAATTGGGATATGGGAGCCAAAATTACTATTGATTCAGCTACAATGATGAATAAAGGCTTAGAAGCAATAGAGGCACGGTGGTTATTTGGATTAAATCCAAACCAGATTGAGGTTGTAGTTCATCCACAATCCATAATTCATTCAGCAGTACAATTCGCAGATGGCTCGATGAAAGCACAAATGGGATTACCTGATATGAAACTACCGATTTTATATGCATTAAGTTTTCCTGATCGTATTAAAACTGATTTCCCCCGTTTCAGCTTTTGGGATTATCCTGAATTAACATTTGAAAAACCAGATTTAAAAAGTTTCAGGAATCTTGCATTAGCATTTGAGGCGATGGATAAATGTGGAAATATGCCATGTATTTTAAATGCGGCAAACGAAATTGCTATTGAGGCATTTTTAAAAGATAAAATTGGTTTTTGTGAAATGACAGATATCATTGAACAAAGCATGCAAAAAATAACTTACATAGAACATCCTGCATTGGATGACTTAATAAATACAGATAAGGAAACAAGAGAATTTTCAAAATCAATAATAAACAAATCATAAAAAAGAGATAGATGGAAGTATTAGTTAAGATCGCACAGTTTTTACTTAGCATATCCATATTAGTTATTTTACACGAATTTGGACATTTTGCATTTGCTAAAATTTTTAAGACAAGGGTTGAGAAATTTTATCTTTTCTTTAATCCATGGTTTTCATTATTTAAAGTAAAAAAGGGAGAAACAGAATATGGATTAGGTTGGTTGCCTTTAGGCGGATATGTAAAAATATCAGGAATGATTGATGAGTCGATGGATAAGGAACAAATGAAGAAGCCACCTCAACCTTATGAGTTTAGGGCAAAAAAAACATGGCAACGATTGTTAATTATGCTTGGTGGTGTAATGGTTAATTTTATTACTGCACTGGTAATATATTCTGCTATTTTGTATGTGTGGGGCGACCAATATCTTCCGAATAAAAATGTGAAACATGGTATAGTGGTCGATTCTTTGGCTTATGACATGGGTTTAAGAAACGGCGATAAAATTTTATCATTAGATGGTGAAGAAATAGAAGGATTTTATACTATTGTTCCACAACTAGTTTTAGAAGATGTTAAAACAATTCAGATCGAAAGAAATGGACAGCAAAGGGAAATACCTGTTCCTGAAAGCATCATCCCTGAATTACTAAAAAGTAAAGGATTTATTGAAACGCGGATTCCTTTTTATGTCGGAGGCTTCACGAAAGATTCACCCGCAAAAAAAGCCGGATTGAAAAAGGATGATAAACTAATCGGAATTAACAGAAACCCGGTGGAGTTTTTTGATGAATTTAAAGATACTCTTTCTCATTATAAAAATGAACTTGTTGTGATTACTGCATTAAGAGGTGAAGATACCGTATTTATTGAAGTTAATGTTCCTGAAGCCGGACTCATAGGAGTAGCTCCTGGCGGAAGTATTAATGAGTTTTTCGAAATTGAGCGTATAGAATATAGCTTGATAGCATCAATCCCGGCAGGTATTGATAAAGGAGTTAAAACTATTGATAGTTATCTAAAACAACTAAAGCTGATTTTTTCACCAAAAACGGAAGCGTACAAATCATTAGGAGGATTTATAACCATTGGAAATATTTTTCCGGGAAAATGGAATTGGCAGATTTTCTGGAATTTAACAGCTTTCTTGTCAATCATTCTTGCAATAATGAATCTTCTTCCAATTCCTGCATTAGACGGAGGGCATGTTATGTTCTTACTTTACGAAATAGTTACAGGACGTAAACCAAGTGACAAATTTTTAGAGTATGCTCAAATCGCGGGAATGATTATTTTATTATCACTTTTGCTATATGCAAATGGTAATGATATATTTAGACATTTTATAAATAAATAATAAAATATCTTACATTTGTATAAACAAATAAATTAAAAGCTATGCAAGCATTATTTATCTTATTAGGAATGCCAGGGCCATGGGAAATAATTTTAATAGTAATTGTTGTATTGCTTTTTGTTGGAGGTAGAAAAATTCCTGAATTAATGAAGGGTTTAGGAAAAGGAATCAAAGAATTCAAAAATGCAACAAAAGAAGATAGTGAGGACGAAAAAGATTCAGAAAAAGAATAATCGTTACTAATATATATTAACCTGTCTTACTTAATTTGTTTAGGCAGGTTTTTTATTTGTTAAAATACTTGTTAATAAATTATATGCTGCTTTTTCAGATTATTTAATGAATAAGTTTTAGATATATTATTATTTTTACCGGATATATTAAAAGTGAGATAATATAATAGATTTATGTGTAGAAATTTTTGTATTACGATTTTGTTAACTATAGCATTACTAATTGCAGGAGTTTGCACTTATGCTATTGATTCAAATATAGTGGGTGAAGAAAATCCTGTTGATAAAAGGAAGAAAAAAGATTCCATCCCGATTTACCCCGATTTAGTTTATGAATACAAAATTGCCGAGCTAAATAACTTAACTCCAATTGAATTGGAATATAACGATCGTGTTCGAAGATATATTGACGTATATACTATTGAGCGTAGAGAACATCTGGCTAAAATTATAGGACTGGCCGAATTATATTTTCCGATTTTCGAAGAGGCATTGGATAAATACCAATTACCACTTGAACTAAAATATTTAGCAATAGTTGAATCTGCTCTTGATCCAAGAGCCGTATCTTCATCGGCAGCGGTTGGGTTATGGCAATTTAAAATCAATACAAGTAAGATGTTCGATTTGGAAGTAAATTCTTATGTCGATGAGCGTTGCGATCCATACAAATCAACAGAAGCGGCTTGTAGTTATCTGCAATATTTATACAGGATTTATAACGACTGGCAGTTGGCACTTGCTGCATATAATGGAGGTCCTGGAGTTGTTCGAAATGCTATTGCACGTTCGGGTGGGAAAACTAATTTTTGGGAAATACAACCTTATCTGCCTGCGCAAACAAATGGCTATGTTCCTGCTTTTATTGCTGTTAATTATGTGATGAATCATTACAAAGATCATAACATAGAACCAATTAAATCTGACTTTATACACCTTGCTGTTGATACTGTTAAAATAAAAGATGCTGCAACTTTTAAAAGAATTTCCGAAGTAACGAAGATACCGATCGAAACTTTGCAGTTTTTAAATCCATCATATAAGTTGGATTATATTCCAAAAATGAAAGAACCGGCAACTGTTATATTACCTGTTAGTAAAATAAGAACCTTTATTAAAAACGAAAAAGCAATATTCGATGAGTCGGTGCCAAAAAAAGATTTTAATAAAGTTGTTTCAGAAGCAGGAGAAACAAATGGTAAAATAAAGATTATTCATGAAGTTGCTAAAGGAGAATATTTCCATAAGATTGCAATTAAATATAATTGTACAATTGATGATATAAAAATCTGGAATAGTTTACCCTCTAATGATCTTAACGTAGGGCAAAAACTTGATGTGTGGATTACACCACAAATGGCGGGAGTAATTGAAGAAGAAAGAACACGACCAAAACAACAAAGAGATTCAACCGATCGTTTTATTTATTATACCGTTCAAAATGGTGATACAGTATGGAGTATTGCTGAAAAATTTAATTGCAGGTCTATTTCTGAATTAAAAGAGGAAAATAATATTAATGATGAAAAAGATTTAAAAGCGGGAAAAAAATTAAAGATATATCTAAATAAGTAATACTAATTTACCATGAGAAAACTTATTCTTTCAATTATTGCTTTAACAATTCTGTTATCTTCTTGTAAAGATAATGATTCATCAAAATTATTAACTAATGTAACGGGAAAATCAGGCGAAGTTGTATTGGTTATAGAGCCCGATCATTGGAGTTCAAATATTGGGATTGAGTTCAGAAAAAAGTTGAGCCAGGTGCATCCTGCTTTGCCACAACAAGAACCAATATTCGATCTGGTACATATTCCATATAATGCGTTTACCAATATTTTTAAAACACACAGGAATATTGTTATTGCCAGGGTCGATAAAGATTTGCACGAGCCAAAAATGATTATACAGAAGAATCTTTGGGCTAAACCACAGATTATAGTAAATGTTTTAGCTCCTGATGATAGTAGTTTAGAGGTTCTTGTTCGAGAAAAAGGCGATTTACTGATCGACAAGATTCTTAAAATGGAAATGGAAAGATATGCTAATAATTATAAAAAGTACGAACAAATTGGTGTTGCTGATCGAATTGAAAAGAAATTTGGAATTAGAATAACTGTTCCGAAAGGTTATACTCTGGATTTAGATACAACAGATTTTATTTGGATGGAGAATCGGGGCCGTGGCGATCTTGTTCAGGGAATTTTAGTTTATTCTTATGATAAACCGGATGTTGAATTAACAACGGATTATTTATTTGCTAAAAGAACACAATTTACAAAACGATTTATTCCCGGGCCAACAGATGGTTCATATATGGCTGTTGAAACAGAAGCTATTCCTTATCGAAGAGAAATAGCAGTTAATGATATTAATGTAATTGAATTAAGAAGTCTTTGGAAAGTCGAAAACGATTTTATGGGTGGGCCTTTTGTTAGTTTGTCTTTTATTGATGATGAGAAAAATAAAGTAATTAATATTGATGGATTTGTTTTTGCCCCGCAGTTTGATAAGCGTAATTATTTACGTCAGGTAGAAGCAATCCTTAATTCTGTACAGAAACAGGTTAATGAGTCAGATAATTAGCCAAAGTTATTGATTATAGAAAAGTATCAAGATTTTAGTATCAAGTATAAAGATGTCCTGATACTCAATACTCATATCTATGTTCTTTGAGATTTTAATAAATAGCCTCCTTTTTCTCCTCCTTCAGGTCCAAGCTCGATTAAATAATCAGCTATTTTTATTAACCACGGATGATGCTCAATAATGTACAAAGAATGTCCGTGATCCCTCAATACGAATAAAACTTTTAACAACTTTTCAATGTCATAAAAATGCAATCCGGTAGTTGGTTCATCTAATAAATACAAACATTCCTGCCTTGCCTGCCTGTTCGGCAGACAGGCCGGCAGGCAGGTATCTTTTGATTTTTTAAGTAATTCTTTTGCTAATTTTAACCGTTGTGCTTCTCCTCCCGAAAATGTAGTTGCCGATTGCCCTAATTTTAAATGTCCTAAACCTAAATCAATAAGTAGTTCGAATGCCTTTTTTAGTTTTTCTTCTGATTTAAAAATCTCAGATGCTTTATTTACCTTTAATTCTAAAATTTCTGAAATAGAGTAATTATTCCATTTTACCTTAAGCAGATCATTCTTAAATCGTTTACCATTACAGTCAGCACAGGTAATCCAGACATCGGAAAGAAAATCCATTGAAACTTTTATTTGTCCTTGCCCTTTACAGGTTTCGCATCTACCACCTTTAGTATTATATGAGAAATGTGATTTTTTGAGTTTATTCGTGATTGCTATTTCAGTATTAGCATATAAATCCCGGATATGCTCATATAAACTAAGAAAGGTTAATAGAGTACTCAAAGGGTTTTTACCAATAGCTGATTGATCCATTTTTATTATTGAGTCGAATTGCTCTAGTGCGGTAATGTTTTCACAGTTCACAGGCCTGTTAACACTTGCAGACCGGGCAATAACATCGAATAATAAACTTGACTTTCCACTGCCTGAAATCCCGGAAAATACAGTAATTCCATTTAAGGGCAAACTGACATCAAAATTTTTAAGATTATTTGCAAAGGCTGATTTAATCTCAATTCCAAATTTTAATTCCAGTTTGTTTTTTGGATAATTAAATCTGTAATTCTTCTGGAGATATTTAGAAGTAAGCGATTTGCTATTTTCTAAAAAATCATTTATTCCCCCTTTGGCAATAATTTTACCACCTTCATCTCCAGCTCCGGGGCCTAATTCTATAATATAGTCGGCCGATTTAATTACATCTTCGTCATGTTCGACCGTTACAACAGTATTTTTTTCGGAAAGTTGTTTAATTAATGTAATAAGGTTTTGAGTGTCTTTTGAATGCAGTCCTACTGTTGGTTCGTCAAGAACATAAGTTATTCCGATCAACTCACCACCTAAATGAGAAATCAGTCTTAATCTTCTCCCTTCACCACCGGAAAGTGTCATTGTGCCTCGGTTTATGCTAAGATATCCTAAACCGATTTTTACCATAGCATTTAATTTATCAACGCATGATCTGATAATTTCGGAAGCAATCTTATATTCATTTACAGAAAGTATAATATTTAAATTTTCGAAATATTTGATGGATTCTGTTGCTTCTAAGTCAGATAATTTTGCAATATTCTTTCCTGATATTTTATATTGTAAAGCCTCAGTATTTAATCGGGTTCCATTACAATGCGAGCATTTTACTTCTTTCATTAATGCAGCCACGTTCTCTCCACCTTGTTTATCATGTTTCCTGTAATATTCATCATCAATATGGTTAACTAAACCAAGCCATTTTCCTTTAAAATGATGTGTTCCTTCCCTGTGTTTTCGCTTATATTTCCAATTTACATTATATTCAATATCGCCTGTTCCAAATAGCGCAATTTTTTGTGCTGTTTCATCTAAAATGTTCCATGGCACGTCAAAATTTATATTTTCATTTTTGCCCACTTCATCTAATATTGCCATATATTGTCCAAATGGATGACCCTAAAATTGCCCAGGTTTTGATCCTTTCATGGCACCACCTTTCAATGCCAGCTCGGGGTACGTAATTAATTTATTCGGATCACAAGTAAGTTGAAATCCTAATCCCTTGCATTCCGGACAAGCACCGGCCTGATGATTAAAAGAAAAATGACTTGATAATACATTACATGACTTGCCTTTTTCATTTTTGGAGATTCGTGAGAATAAGAGCCGATATAAATCATATAATCCGGAAATTGTTCCAACTGTGGCTCGTGGATTTTTTGTAATAGATTTATTGTCAATGGCAATAGTTGGTGTTAATCCGGTACTTTCTAAAATGTCCGGTTTAGATTTTTGCTGAATTAAACTACGTGCGTAAGTCGAGAAACTTTCGGTAAATCGAAATTGTCCTTCAGCAAATAAAGTATCAAATGCCAATGATGATTTCCCACTTCCACTTACTCCTGTAAGCACAGTAAATTTATTCCTGGGAATTTCAACATCAATATTTTTTAAATTATGAGTATTAACCCCTTGCAAAGTTATCGGAGCATCAATAATTTCTTGCAGATCAATTTTATCTTCAGTTTCTTCATAAGATTTTTTTTCACTTAAAGCTCTTGCCGTATGTGAATCTTTGCATTTTAGAAGATCTTCATATGTGCCGGAGAAAATTACATTACCGCCCGATTCGCCTCCTTCAAGGCCTAAATCAACAATATGATCTGCATTTTTTATGATTCCGAAATCATGCTCTATTACAATTACTGTATGATTTTTTTTGGTCAGATTTTTTAATGCATCAAGCAAGATTGAGACATCGTAAGGATGTAATCCGGTAGTTGGTTCATCAAAAATATAAACTGTATGATTTTTAGAAGGTTTTACTAATTCGGCAACTAATTTCAGGCGTTGCGCTTCACCTCCTGATAATGTGGTAGCAGATTGCCCCAGAGATAAATACCCAAGTCCTAAATTATTAATCACTTCCAAATAATGATATATTTTAGCTTCGTCTTTAAAAAACTCACAGGCATCTGAAATTTCCATTTCCAGTACTTCAGAAATATTTTTGTTTTTATATTTTATGTTTAGCGTTTCTTCATCATACCTTTTGCCTTCGCAGATTTCGCAAATTGTTTCAATATTAGCTAAAAAGTGCATTCCTGTTTGAGTATATCCGGCACCTTCGCATATTTCACAACGTCCTCCTTTTGTATTGAAAGAAAAATGTCCCTGATTCCATTTGTTTTTTTTCGAACCGGGTAAATCGGCATATAATTTACGAATATGATCAAATAGTTTTGAGTAAGTTGCAGGATTACTTCTTGGAGTTCGACCAATTGGTGTTTGATCAATTTTAATGATTTTTTGAATTTCAATATCGGAGATTATTTCTTTGCAATTTAGGTTTTGATTGAAATTCCCGGCTAATTTATTTTCATAATGTTTCCCCAAAATATCAAAAACCAATGTTGATTTCCCTGCTCCCGAAACCCCTGTTACAACATTTAATGCATGCAGTCGAAAATTAATATCAATGTTTTTTAAGTTATGTAAATTAGCCCCTGATATTTTTAACCATTTATCTTTTAAGACTTTATTAAGTTCAGGTTTATAATCTTGTTCTGATAAATATTTTATTGTTTCACTTTCCTTTCCCGCCTGCCGGACGGGCAGGTTTATTACTTTTTGAATATCTGCAATGTTTTCATTGAAAAGGATCATCCCTCCATCTTTCCCCGCATAAGGACCAATATCAATAATCTGATCAGCATTTATTATCGTTTCCATGTCATGCTCAACAACCAAAACAGTATTTCCCTGATCGCGTAACTCTTTCATTATATTAATCATCCTTTTATTATCTCTGGGATGCAGCCCTATGGAAGGTTCATCTAATATGTAAAGGATTCCACGTAATCCGGTTCCAACCTGTGTTGCCAGTCTAATTCGTTGTGCTTCGCCACCTGAAAGCGTTGTTGATTCACGTATTAAGCTTAAATATCCCAAACCTAAATCTTCAAGGATTTGACATCTTTCAATTATTTTTTCAGTAATTGATTCAGCAACAGTTTTTTTATCCTTCTCAAATCGAATATTTTGAAATGCTTCTTTAAGTTTAGAGATTGACATTTCAGCATACTCAATAATATTTTTGTAATCTATAGTAACAGATAATGCTTTTTCATTTAATCTTTTTCCATTGCAATTACTACATTTTACTGTTTTTGCAAAACGCAATATATTCGGATTTCGATCAACCCGAAGGATGTTTTCCATTATAGGTACAATTCCTTTATAATATCCTTCTTCGCGAGGTTTGGCTGTTATTCCGCTCCACTTCATTCTTGATTCTAAGGTGTGTTTGCCAAAAGGAATTTTTATTTTGGTACTTCCATTCAGGATGATGTTTTTTTGTACATCAGTTAAATCCTTCCATGGAATATCAACATTAAATTCTTCCGATTGGCATACTTGTTCCATTACATCGATTGTAACTTGCGAATAAATTGTATAACCTGATGGTGTTGTAATTTTAAGAGCACCCTCACGTAAGCTTTTATTTGGATCTTTTATTAAAAGTTCAGGATCGATTCGATCTTTCACTCCTAATCCTTTGCAAGAAGGACAGGCTCCTTCAGGATTATTAAAAGAAAAAAGACTTCTGGTTAATTTTAGTTCTGAAAACAGTTTAGATTGTTTTCCTGTTCGGGCAAAAAGTAATCTTAGGTAATCGTACAATTCACTCATTGTACCAACAGTTGATCGTGGATTTCGGCTTACTGTTTTTTGATCAACAGAAATGGCAGGCATTAAGCCTTCGATACGCTCAACTTCAGGGCGGTTCATTTTTCCCAAAAACTGGCGGGCATAAGACGAAAAGGATTCAAAATATCTTCGTTGACTTTCTTTACAAATTATATCATAAACTAAGGACGATTTTCCTGAACCTGAAACACCCGTAAAACACGTAATCTTGTGATGAGGAATTTTTAGATTTACATCTTTTAAATTGTGTTCGCGCGCTTTTTCAATAGCGATATATTGCTGTTCCTTTTCTTTCATTCTGTGTTAAATTGGAGAAACAAAGATACAGAAATTGATTTTTATTGATACTTTTACAATTGTTAGATTAAAGTTCAAAATAAATGAAAAAGCAGAATCTTCTATTTGTAATTATCTTTTTGGTCTCGTTTTTAAACTTAAATGGCCAAAATATTAAAATAGAAATTAAAACAGAATTAGGATCTATTATCGCTGAATTATATCCTGATAAAGCTCCAATTACTCGTGCGAATTTTATTAAATATATCGATCAAAACAAACTGGAAGGAGCAAATTTTTATCGTGTTGTAAGGATGGATAATCAGCCAAACAATGAAATAAAGATTGAGGTTATTCAGGGTGGTTTGGGTTTTGATGTGGAAGAATCACCATTTCCTCCAATAAAGCATGAAACAACAAAAGAAACAGGAGTATTACATAAAGAAGGAACTTTATCAATGGCTCGGGCAGAACCGGGAACTGCCAGTTCAGAATTCTTTATTTGTATCGGCGATCAACCTGAATTAGATTATGGTGGTAAAAGAAATTCTGATGGACAGGGTTTTGCTGCAGTTGGGAAAGTTAGTAAAGGGATGGATATTGTAAGAGAAATTCAAAATATGCCAGATGAATGGCAAATGCTGTTGAAACCTATTCGAATAGATTTTATTGGAATTATTAAATAATAATTCTCTTTCACATGTGTTAATATGGCAGGAATAACATTTTATATTAAAAAAGACTCCGAATTTGTAATAAATTATAATTTTCATCTACTTATTTTTTTAGAAAACAAAAGATTTTAAAATTGAGTAATAGAAATCTAAAGGAAGAGTTTGTTTCACAAATTGAAAAACACCAGGGAATTATTTACAAAGTTTCCAGGATGTATTGTGATAAAGAAGAGTGCAGACAAGATCTTTTTCAGGATATTCTGGTTCAATTATGGCAATCGTTTCCTACATTCAATAAACAATCGAAATTTTCGACATGGATGTACAGAGTTGCCTTAAATACTGCAATTGCACAATTTCGAAAAGATAAAAAAAACAACGAGGATACTTTTCCGGAAATACCTGTAAATATTCCTGAAGAAGAGAGTTATAAAGAAAAAGAAGACAGAAGGGAGCTTGTACAAAGGGCAATTAATAAATTAAGTAAAGCCGAAAAAGCGATTATAGTATTATACATGGATGATTACACCTACGAAGAAATATCTGAAATTGCCGGTATTACTATGTCGAATGTTGGGGTTAAAATCAAACGTATTAAAACCAAATTACAGAAAACTTTAAAGGAGCTTGAATATGGACTTTAACGATATAAAAAATGTCTGGAAAAATTCTTTTAAGGATGAGAAGCTTCTTAACAAAGAAGAAATTGAAGCTAAATTAAGAATAAAGGGCAAATCAAACACTGCATTAAATAAAATAAAAAAGAGTTACAGATTTGAACTCATTCTAGGAATACCTATGTTTATTGGAATTATTATATATCTATTTGCATTTCTGGATTATTCATATAAAATCTTTTTTATTCCGATAGCATTATTATTTTTCAGTTGGGCAATTTCTTTTACATGGAGGAATTATAACAGAGTTAGAAAAACAGTAATTTCAAATGATCAACTAAAACCAGCACTAATTAAAACCATCAATGATATTGAGCGATATGTTAATTTTAACATGAGCAGTCTTGTAAAATTTATAATAATACCCCTTTCTTTTGCCTTTGGTATGTTAATGGGGTTGCCTGTAACTGCTGAGGATAAAGCTTTTTCAGAAATAATTTTATCTCTTGGAAGCCGGTCAATTATTAAGATGGTATTAATACTAGTAATTGGTAGTGCCATTATGATTCCTTTTTCTCAATACATGAATAAAAAATTATATAAACAACATCTTGATAAATTAAAACAATGCTTAAAAGAATTTGAGGAAATAGAAGAGTAAAGAAATTTTTATTTGATATTATAATATAAAAGTGCCAATTGCGTAGTTATGATATTAATACAGTTTTTAAACAATTAAAATAAAGAGGATTAAATTATGAAAAAAGGTGTAATAGGTTATTATATTATTGGGAGTGCCATAATATGGGGTGCAGTAATTGTTGGATGTGCTTTAAAGTTAAAAGGTACATCTTATTATGAGGAAATAAGTTTTATCCTTTCTGGTGGAGCAGGAATTCATCTATTATTTATATGGGGTTCACTTGTAAATCAATTTAAGAAAAAAGTAAAAACAGAAAAAACAGATACTTAGGATTATATATAACACATGTGTAATAGGTTCCAAATTAAACAATAAAATATGATGGAAAATTTAATAATCGAAAAAAAGCCAGCAATTAAACAGGCGTGGTTAAGAATTTTATTATTTATTATAATGTATCTTGTTGGTAGTGTAGTGATTACTATGATAGCTGGTGTGTTTATAGTATTAACCGGGCATGTCTCTCTCGAAGAGTTACAATCAGTAATGGGAAATAAAGGAGATATTAATATTTTGATTTTTACTCAATTTTTTTCATTGATAGCGGTTGCATTATCTATCTGGGTATTTAGAAAATTTATAGACAAGAAATCAATCATCTCTCTGGGTTTTAAAATTAAAGGAAGACTAAAAGATATTGTTGCGGGTTTTTTACTTGGATTTATTCTTCTATTATTAGGATTTCTAATACTTTATTTTACAAATCAACTTGAAGTTACAGGGATTACTTATAGTACTAAAGCCATTTTGGGTTCTTTGATCTTATTTATTATCGTAGCTGTTGTTGAAGAAAGTATGATGAGAGGTTACATTTTGAATAATCTAATAGAGTCGTTAAAGAATAAATATATTGCACTCTTAATATCGGCTGTTATTTTTGCACTTTTTCATGGGATAAACCCCAATATTACGATACTAGGTTTTATAAACTTAATTTTTGCAGGTTTAGCTTTAGGAATAACTTATGTTCACACCAAAAATTTATGGTTCCCTATTTTTCTTCATATAAGTTGGAATTATTTTCAAGGCCCAATATTTGGATTTGAAGTAAGCGGATTAAATATTAAATCAATTATTAATCATAATATTTTAGGTAGTGATCTGATTACGGGAGGAAAGTTTGGATTTGAAGGATCAATTTTACT